>NZ_JBEZFO010000028.1:0-70478 GCF_040649495.1 Micromonospora sp. NPDC048947 | reverse complement strand
GCCCGCTCCCCACCGGGAGCGGGCCGACGGCGCGTTCGCCACTGACTGTCGCGGCGGCCGTCCGCGCCTCGCGCGGCCTCAGCGGCGGGGCAGCCCGGCCAGCCAGACGTCCAGCTCCGCTGGGGAGCGCAGTAACACCACCGGCGGCGCGGACGGGTCGGTCTGCCAGGCCCGCATTCGCCGCCGGGCGCGGCCGAAGGCCGTGACGTGCCACACCAGAATCGAGTCCGGGGACAGCACGCTGCTCAGCGACTCGCGGTTGCCGTTGCAGATCACCTCGCCGGTGACCACCCGGCGAACGGTACGACGGAGCAACCGCCCGAACGACCGCCACCGTGGATAGTCCAGGCCGACGACCAGATCGGCGCGGGCCATCGGGACGTCCCGCCAGCCGTGGTACGCCCCGTCGATGATCCAGCGGTCCAGTCGGCAGATCTCCTCGATCCGGCCACGTTGCTGGGTGACCGGCACCTCGACCCAGCCCGGTTGCCAGAGCAGATCGTCCACCGGATACCAGGGCAGTCCGAGGTGTTCGGCCAACCGCGCGGCGAGGGTGGACTTGCCGGAGCCGTACACCCCGTAGACCAGGATGCGACGCGGTGCGCTCATCGCGGCAGCGTACGTCGTGAAGGAAAATCGGTTGTCGTGCCTGGCGCGCCTCGGCCAGAGTGACGTCCATGACGTACTGACGGACTCCACCCCCTGCTCCGCGCCACCGGTGATGCCTCCCGGGGGCCGCGACGCCGTCCGTTGCCACGTTCGCAGCCAGAGATGAGTCTCCTTGTCCCAGCACAATGAGCCCCTGCCCCCTTCCACCCCGGCCACCGTCACGGTGTTCGCCTCTCCCGCGAGCTGGATCGAGTCCGACGCGCTCGCGCAGTGCCAACAGGTCGCCGCCCTGGACGGCATGCGGCACGTCGCCGCGATGCCGGACCTGCATCCCGGCAAGGGCGCCCCCATCGGCGCGGCCATGGCGTCGACAGTGCTGTACCCGTTCCTGGTGGGCTCCGACATCGGCTGCGGCATCGCCGTGTTTCCGATCAGGCTCAAGCGGGCCGTACCGGAACGGCTCGCCACCCGGTTCCCCGACCTCGACCAGGCGCTCGACCCGGTGCGCGACGCCGACGACCCCGCCTGGGCCACCGTCGACGGTGCCGTTCCGGCCGGCCACCTGGACGGCCTCGGGACGGTGGGCCGGGGCAACCACTTCGTGGAGCTGGCCCGCGTCGACACCGTCTTCGACGTACGGCACGCAGGCCGGCTGGGGCTCGACGCGGGCGATCTCGTGTTGATCGTGCACAGCGGTTCCCGTGGTCTGGGCGAGCGGATCCTGCGGGCGCACACCGAGGTCCACGGCGCTGGTGCGGCACCCGACCCCGCCGCCTACCTGGGCATGCACGACGACGCCGTGCGCTGGGGTTCGCTCAACCGACGGGTGCTGGCCGCCCGGGTGGCGCACGCGTTGGGGGCCGAGCCCACCGCGCCGATCGTCGACCAGTGCCACAACCTGGTCGAGGTTCTGGACGGGGTCTACCTGCACCGCAAGGGCGCAGCGCCGGGTGACGGGCGCGATGTCCTGATCGCCGGTACCCGGGGAACGGCGTCCTACCTGGTGGCCGCCCACGCCGGGCCGGAGGCCAACTTCTCGGTGGCCCACGGCGCCGGCCGCAAGATGTCGCGCGCCGACGCGCTGCGGCGGGGCCGGGCCAAGCACACTGTCGAGGAGCTACGCCGTACCCCTGTGGGTTCTCTTGTGGTGTGCGGCGACCGGCAGTTGCTCTTCGAGGAGGCGCCCACCGCGTACAAGCGCATCGAGCAGGTGATCGCCGACCTGGTCGAACACCGGCTGGCCACGCCGGTTGTCAGCACGACGCCAGTGGTCACCTACAAGACGCCCGACCTCGGGTCCGCCGGACGCCCGGACCGGCGGGGCCACCGCGGCCGGCGAGGCCGCTCGTGACCGCGTTGCTGCTGTTGTCAGCCGGGCGTGGGCCGCAGGAGTGCGCCTGGGCGCTGAGTCAACTGCTGCACCGCCTGCGGGGCGAGGGCGTCGGCCGAGGTCTGACGATCCAGCAGGTTGAGGCGGTCCCCGGCGACCGCGCCGGCACCTACCGGTCGGTGCTGATCCGGATCTCCGGCGTCGACGCCGAGGCGTTCGCGGCCTCGTGGACCGGGACGCTGTGCTGGCAGGCCCCGAGCCCGTACCGGTCGGGCATCGGCCGGAAGAACTGGTACGTCACCGCCCAGCCGCCCGAACGCGCCGCTCGGCCGACGACGTTCCGCGAGGCGGACGTCGACATCGTCGCCTGCCGCACCGGCGGGCCGGGTGGTCAGCACCGGAACAAGGCCAGCACTGCGGTACGCGCGACGCACCGCCCTTCGGGCCTGGTGGTCGTGGTGGACGAGGAGCGGCAGTTCAGCCTCAACCGCCGCATCGCACTGGACCTGCTGCGCCACCGCATCGAGCAGGGCGACGAGGCGGCGCGGCGGGCCGTCACCACCGCCCGGTGGCGCATCCACGACGGGCTGGTTCGTGGCGATCCGGTGCGGGTGGAACGCCCGACGCCCCGGCGACCGGGAGGCTAGCGACTCAGACCTCCAGCACCGCGTCGGCGAATGCCTGCGGTGCCTCCTGCGGCAGGTTGTGCCCGACACCGCCCCCGACGGTCCGGTGCTCGTACGGGCCGGCGAACTGCTTGCCGTAGACGGTGGGCTCCAGGTGCGGCGCACCGTTGGCGTCTCCCTCCAGGGAGATGCTGGGCACCGTGATCTTCGGCTTCGCGGCCAGGCGCTCCTCGATCTCCTCGTACTGCGGCTCGCCGTCGGCGAGGGCCAACCGCCAGCGGTAGTTGTGGATGACGATGTCGACGTGGTCGGGGTTGTCGAACGCCGCCGCGCTGCGGTCGAACGTCGCGTCGTCGAACGTCCATCTGGGCGACGCGGTGTGCCAGATCAGCTTGGCGAAGTCGCGCCGGTTCTTGTCGTAGCCTTCCCGGCCGCGTTCGGTGGCGAAGTAGTACTGGTACCACCACGCGAACTCTGCCTTCGGCGGCAACGGCACCGTGCCCGACTTCTGCCCGTCGATCAGGTAACCGCTGACCGAGACCAGCCCTCGGCAGCGTTCGGGCCACAGCGCGGCGACGACATCGGCGGTCCGCGCGCCCCAGTCGAACCCGGCGAGCTTCGCGGTGTCGATGTTCAGGGCGTCCATCAGGGCGATGAGGTCGAGACCCATGGCCGCCGGTTCGCCGTTTCGCATGGTGTCGTCGGAGAGGAACCGGGTCGTGCCGTAGCCCCGCAGGTACGGTACGACGACCCGGTGTCCGGCGGCGGTGAGCAGCGGCACGACGTCGGCGAAGCTGTGGATGTCGTAGGGCCACCCGTGCAGGAGGATCACCGCGTCCCCGTCGGGCGGCCCGGCGTCCACGTATCCGACGTTCAGCACACCGGCCTCGACCTGTCGCAGGTCAGTGAACCCCCCGGCGGTCCTTGCCATCGACTTCCCCCTGCGTCCCGACCTGCTCGGATGTGCCGATCACGCCCGAATCTAACGACCCGCCCGGAGCCTGAGAGCCGTTCACACGAGGACCGCCCGACGGATGCCGAACTGGGTACGATGCCCGCTCCGGTGCGTCAGGTGGTGGCGGAGGGGGGTCCGGGTGGCACGGGGCGAGGAGACCACCGCGGGCGCGGATCGGGCGCTGGCCGAGATCACGATCCGCAACGCTGACGACGTACGCGGGAACGTGACGCTGCCGACGGCGACGGCGACTGGTGCTGCGATCCGGTGGACGTCGTCGAATCCCGACGTCGTGTCCGATCGGGCGGACGGCGCGAGCGCCGCTGGTGTCGTCACCCGTCCGCCGGTCGGGGCTTCCGCGACGGAGGTGACCATGACGGCCCGGATCCGGGTCGACGCCGTCGAGGCGCGCCGGGACTTCGTGCTGACAGTGCGCCCCGCTGTCGCGCTGGCCCCGTTCTCGCGTTACGGCATGGCGAACTTCGCCCGATCCAACAGCCAGGCGGGGCAACAGCTCTACCTCGCCGCGAGCATCGGAAACGATCCGACGAGTTGGGCAGCCGTCAACGACGGGCAGGCGGTGCTGCGGTCCCGCGCTGGCATGCACGCCATCCGCGACCCGTCGATCGTCCGCTCCCCGGAGGGGGACCGGTTCTACCTCGTCGCCACCGACCTGAACGTCGATGGCCGTTCGTACGGGTGGCGGGGTTGGGACTGGGCGCAGAGCGGCGCGAGCCGGCACATCGAGGTGTGGGAGTCCACCGACCTGCGGACCTGGTCCGAGCAGCGACACGTGCTGGTCGCCCCGGAAGAGGCAGGCATGGCGTTCGCCCCGGAGGCCATCTGGGACGAGTCGATCGGCGCCTACGTCGTCTACTGGACGTCGTCGATGTACGCCCCCGGCACCTACTACACACCGGAGCGCACCGACCCGCGTGGCCGCTTCCCGCTCACGAGGAACCAGACCCTCTACAGCACCACGCGAGATTTCGTGACGTTCACCCCGGCGCAGGTGATGTGCGGCCGGCCCCACCACGGGGCGCTGGACGCGATGATCATCCGGGACGACACGGACGGGTCCTACCACCGCTTCGTCAGCGACCGGACGGCCACCGGCGTCGGGGTCACACCGTACGTCCCGTCGTGCGGCGCGCAGGACATCTATCAGGAGCGGTCGACAGCCATCCTCGCTCCCCCTGACGAGTGGGAGCTGGTGGCGAGCTGCATCACCCACCGGAGGATGAACACCACCTACGCCGAAGCGCCGATGGTGGTCAAGGCGAACCCCTGTGACGTACGCGGAGGGGGCTACTACCTCTGGGCCGACCAGATCTGGGCCGGGTCGCCCTCCGCTGGACACCTGGAGGAGCAGTTGCACCCGTACTGGAGCGCGGACCTCGCGTCGGGCGACTGGACGCCCATCGACTGGAGTCGGAAGCCGGCATACGACCTGGCGGACGGCGTGCTGCGCCACGGGACCGTCTTCGCCCTCACCCAGGCGGAGCATGCCGCCATGCGGGGTGCCGACCCGACGAGCGTCGCGGTGCGGAAGCCACCGACCAGGACCACGTACGCCGTCGGCGAGCCCCTGGACCGCACGGGGCTCGTGGTCACCGCCGACTACACCGACGGGGTGCGGGACGAGGTGCTGGAGCACGGCCACGGTGGGTACACGCTCTCGGGGTACGACAGCACCACCGCAGGTGCGCGGACCGTCATCGGGTCCTACTCGGTGGTCGGTGTGACGAGGACCGCCTCGTTCCCGGTGCAGGTCGTGGGGCCGTAGCCGGATGACCGTAGGGTGGTGGCATGGCTGAGCGACCTCTGACCCTGATGGCGGTGCACGCCCACCCCGACGACGAGGCGACGAGCACCGGCGGCGTGCTTGCCCGTTATGCCGCCGAGGGGGTCACCACAGTCCTTGTGACCTGTACCGACGGGCGGTGTGGGGACGGTCCGGGTGGGGTCAAGCCGGGCGAGGAGGGGCACGACCCGGCCGCTGTGGTGGCGATGCGGCAGGCCGAGCTGGAGGCCAGCTGCGCCACGTTGAACGTCACCCACCTGGAGACCCTCGGCTACGCCGACTCCGGGATGATGGGCTGGCCCACCAACGACCAGCCCGGCGCGTTCTGGACGACGCCGGTGGCGGAGGCGGCGGCCCGGCTCGCCGAGCTGATTCGGCAGTACCAGCCGGACGTGATCGTCACGTACGACGAGAACGGTTTCTACGGCCACCCGGACCACATCCAGGCCCATCGGATCACCATGGCCGCCGTCGAGCAGACGGACGTCCCGGCGAAGGTCTACTGGACCACCGTGCCGCGTACGGCGTTCGCGGAGTTCGGTCGGATCATGAAGGAGCTCGGCGTCGATTGGGCCGAGCCGGACTCGGCAGGGGAGCCGATGCCGCAGCTCGGCCTGCCCGACGACGAGATCACCACCTGGGTCGACACGAGCAAGTACGGCGCGCAGAAGTTCGACGCGCTGGCCACTCACGCCAGTCAGACCGAGAACATCTTCTTCCTGCAACTGGGCCAGGAGCGGTTCACCGAGCTGATGGGCGTGGAGACCTTCGTGCGGGTCCGGGACCGGACGGGCGCGCCGACCCCCGAGGACGACCTCTTCGCCGGTCTGCGCTGATCACTCTTCCGTAGCGCCACCAGGCATCGTCGGCCACCGGGTCGACGGTGCCTGGTGGCGTGCGCCGTGTTGACCTCACCACGCGAACCCGCCGCCGATCGCCAGCCTCCGGAAGTTTCGACCGCCAGCCGCTCAGCGGCACGCAGGTCATGTGATGAATTTCCGGAAGTTTTCAGCGTTGACGCCCAGACATAGATCGGCTTAACGTTTCGAGCGAGTTTCCGGTTTCCGGCCGGAACTACCGGCGTCACCCCACCAGCTCGCGTCTCCACCCCACCAATACCGGACCCTCACCTCCTAGATCGACATTCATCTATTGATCGTCTGGAAGGGAAGGCACATGAAGTTGAGACAGTGGTCGACAGTCGGCCTGGTCGCCGTCGCGACCATCGCCACGCTGAACACGGTGCCGGCGACAGCGAGTCGACAGTACGACCCCACGACGCAGAGCCTCGGCGCCCTCGGCCTGCGCCACGGCCTGCACGTCGGCACCGCGGTCGACATGGATGCCCTCAACGACGCCAGCGACCCGCAGTACCGCAAGCTGGCCTCCTCCGAGTTCGCCTCGGTCACCGCCGAGAACGTGATGAAGTGGGAGAGCCTGGAGCCGACCCGCGGCAGCTACAACTGGGGGCCGGCCGACCAGTTCGTCGACTTCGCCAAGCGCAACCGGCAGAGCGTGCGCGGTCACGTGCTGGTCTGGCACAACCAGCTGCCCGCCTGGTTGACCAGCGGCGTCGCCGACGGCTCCATCAGCAAGCAGGAGCTGCGCGAGCTGCTGCGCAAGCACATCACCACAGTCGTGAACCGCTACAAGGGCAAGATCTGGCAGTGGGACGTGGTCAACGAGGCGGTCAGCGATCCGTGGGACACCCCGTCGACCCTGCACTACAAGGGCTTCTGGGCGCAGAACCTCGGGCCCGGCTACATCGCCGACGCGTTCCGCTGGGCGCGGGCCGCCGACCCCAAGGCCCTGCTGTTCTACAACGACTACAACATCGAGGCGTTCGGCTCGGGCAACCCGGCGGACGACAAGACCCAGTTCGTGTACGACATGACCAAGAGCCTGCGCGCCCAGGGCGTCCCGATCGACGGCGTCGGCTCCCAGGGCCACCTGGGCACCCAGTACGGCAACTTCGACACCCTCCAGGTGACCGCCGCGCTGAAGAAGTTCAGCGGGCTCGGCGTCGCGACCGCGTTCACCGAGGTCGACGTCCGCAGCCAGCTGACCGAGGGCGTCCAGGCGGGCAACTCGGAGGAGATCAACCCCCGGCTACAGGCGTCGGCCGCCAACTTCAGCGTGCTGATGAAGGCGTGCCTCGCCGTGCGGAGCTGCCTGTCGTACACCGTCTGGGGTTTCAGTGACAACCATTCGTGGGTGCCGGGCTGGTTCGACGACCCGCCGGAGGGCCTGGCCACCATCTACGACGAGAACTACCAGCCCAAGCGCGCCTACCAGGAGTTGAAGTCCGACCTGATCTTCGCGGGGCCACCGTACGTCCTGCCCCGCATCGCACCCAAACCCCGCCGCTGACGCCCAGGGCCGTGTGGAGCTTCCCGAAGCTCCACACGGCCCGTGTGCCACCACGGACGTCGAGGTTCGACTCACGTTCGGTGGTTCCGTTGCGCCATCCGGACGCCATCGGAGGGCTGGTGCCGGATCTGCCGGTTTATTGATGGTGTTGGTGTCACTATGGCAGGCGTGGGAACTGCGAAAACTGCCATGCCTGCGATCTCGCCGCTCACCGGCGATCCCATCAAGCGGGCCGATGCCGAGCGGCTAGCGGGGGTGCTGAAGGCCTTCGCCGATCCGGCGCGACTCCGGTTGCTCAGCCTGATCCAGTCCGCGCCGGAAGGTGAGGCGTCAGTGAGTGACCTCACCGCGGCGCTCAATCTCTCCCAGCCGACGGTGAGTCATCACCTTCGGATCCTCACCGAGGCCGGCCTACTCGAACGCGACAAGCGCGGGGTCTGGGCGTACTACCGCCTGGTGCCCGCCGCGATCGCGCAGATCGCCGACCTCCTGACGCCGCCCAGGAAGCGGGCCACGAAGAGGGCCCGCTGACCGGGCCGGAAGGCCGGCTCGTCACATCCGCTCCAACGTGCGGATGCCCAGCAGGTGCAGCCCCTGCCGCAGGGTCCGGGCGGTCAGCTCGGCCAGCAGCAGCCGGCTCTCCCGCAGCTCATCCGTGGCACGCAACACCGGGCAGCGCTCATAGAACGCGTTGAACGCGGTAGCGAGTCGGTGCAGGTAAGCGGCGAGCTGGTGAAACTCCAGGCTCCGCTCCAACTCGCCAACCACCCCGGCGAAGCCGAGCAGCTCGACTGCGAGCGCCCGCTCCGCAGGCTGCGCCACCATGAGGGGCGCGTCCAGCCGCACGGCGGTCCCGGCCCGCCGCAGCACGGACCGGATCCGGGCGTACGCGTACTGGAGGTAGGGCGCGGTGTTGCCGTCCAGCGCCAACATCCGCTCCCAGTCCAGGACGTAGTCCTTGGTCCGGTCGACGGACAGGTCGGCGTACTTGATGGCACCGATGCCCACCGCGCGGCCGATCTCGTCGGCGGTCCCGGCGTCCAGCTCTGGGTTCCTGCTCCGGGCCAGGTCGGTGGCACGGGCTACCGCCTCCTCCAACAGCCCGACCAGCTTCACCGACTCACCGGCCCGGCTGCGCAGCATCCGCCCGTCGGTGCCAAGGATGGACCCGAAGCCCAGGTGCTCAGCCCGGGCCGGCGGGCAGAGCCAGCCGGCCGCCTCAGCGACGGCGAACACCATCGCGAAGTGCTGCCGCTGCGGTAGGCCGACGACGTACAGCAGCCGGGTAGCGCCCAGTTCGCCGACGCGCTGCCGCAGTGCGGCCAGGTCGGTGGCCGGATAGCCGTACCCACCGTCACTCTTGCGCACGATCAGCGGCAACGGCTCACCGTCCCGGCCGGTGAACCCGGGCGGAAAGACGCACTCGGCCCCATCGCTGGGCAGCAGCAGCCCCAGCCGGTCCAGGTCCTCGACGACGCCCGCGAGCAGGTCGTTGTAGGCGCTCTCGCCCCGAAAGTCGGCCCCGGACAACGTCACGTCGAGCAGGTCGTACACGCTCAGGAAGTAGCGCTCGGACTGCGTCACCAGCAGCCGCCACAACCGGCGGGTCCGTTCGTCACCGCCCTGCAACGCGACCACCCGCAGCCGCGACCGTTCCTGGAACGTCTCGTCGGCGTCGAACTTCACCCGGGCCGCCCGGTAGAAGCTGTCCAGGTCCCCCATCGACAGGTTCTGCGCGGCTTCGGCCTCACCGAGGTCGATCAGGTGCTCGATCAGCATGCCGAACGGCGTCCCCCAGTCACCCAGGTGGTTGACCCGCACCACCCGGTGCCCGAGCCAGTCCAGCAGCCGCACCGCCGCATCACCGATGACTGTGGAGCGGAGATGCCCGACGTGCATCTCCTTCGCCACATTGGGCGCCGAGTAGTCGACCACCACGGTCTGCGGCGTCGCCGTCGGCGGCACGCCGAGCCGGGCGTCACCGGCCAGCCCGCCGACCAGGTCGGCCAGGGCCCCATCGGCAACCGTCAGGTTGAGGAAACCCGGCCCGGAGACCTCCGCCGACACGCCGACGTCGTCGAGCACCGCGTGCGCCAGCACCGCCGCGGCGATGTCGCGCGGCGGGCGGCCGAGCCGCCGGGCCAGGGCCAGTGCCGCGTCGGACTGGAAGTCCGCACGCGGAGACCGCCGCACGAGCGGGTCGACCGGGCCGCCGGCCACCGCCGCGAACGCCGGTGCCAGCCGGCCGGACAACATCTTTTCAAGATCCATGAGTACGCCGATCTCGCTCGGACCCGCGCTGTCACGCGAGCCGTTGACGGGGGAGATACGGGCGGACCGAGAACGACCAGCGAACGACCGGCGGCTCGATCCGCCGGTCGCAGGAAACAGGTCAGCGCGGGCGGGCGACGGATCGCCGGCGTCGCCGCGCACCGACCTGGACGTCACACGACGGTCCGGTGCACAGAGCGATCACGCTGGTCATGCGGGGAAGCCTAGCGGCCCGGCCGACGCGACGACACCTCGATTCCGGTGGTCCGGTCGATGCCCGCAGCGTGGTCGTTTCGTTGGACACCGGGCAGGGAACTCCCCAGGGACAGACGAGGGGTGAAGATGAGCCGATACACACCACTGCCGCTGGCCCGTACGCGACGCGCGCTCGCGCTGCTCGGCACCGTCGCGCTGGCCGCTGCCTGCACCACCACCGAGGATCCGCCCGGCTCGGCCCCGGCGACCACCGCACCGGCCACCGCGTCGGCGTCAGCGCCCCCGACTGAGCCGCCATCGCCGAGCGCGAGCACCCCGGTGACCATCCCGACCTCGGCCTTCGTCGAGTTGCCCGCCGAACTGCGGAAGTCTCCGCGACGGACGACGCCCGTCGAGGAGGCCCTGCCGAAGCTGTGCGGCAACGAGTTCGGCACCGGCGGCCGGCAGGTCACCGCCAGCGCCGCGATGACAGTCACCTACCAGAAGGCCGGCGAGCCCTCCAGCAACGTGCCGCAGGGAATGATCCACCAGACCATCTTCACCTTCGACGGCGACGGCGGCTCGGGTTACCTGGGCCGGCTCCGCACCGCGGTGCAGGCGTGCCCCTCGTACGACCAGTCCGGAAACCGCGTCACCGTCAAGAGTCAGGCGCTGCCCGGAGTCGGCGACGAGGCGTTGCTGCTGACCCGCACCTGGCCCGAGACGAGCCTGAACGGCGAACGCACCGGCGGCACCGCGTCCAGCCAGATCGCCGTGGCCCGCGTCGACAGCACGGTGACGGTCTTCGACGACCAGGGGTGGGAGGGCACCAGCGGCAACCCCGCCATCCTGGACCGGGTCGTCCGCGACGGCGTCCGCGCCATCGACGCCTGGCAGGGGTGACAGGCCCGCCACCGAAGCGGGGCTTCCACCGATCGGTTCGATCCTCAGTCGAATCTTGGACACCCGGACGCGAGTCGCGCTCCCGCCGGAAGACTTGAGGATCACGGTCCACAGTGGGCGTCGCCGAACTCGGCGGCGGCCAGTCGGGCCGTCAACGTCGGTCGGTGGAGGAGGTCGTCATGTCGGACGGTCAGGCAACGAAGGCACCGTGGCTTCCGCCGCGGTGGTTCATCCGGTTGGCATGGTCGGTGCACCGGGGCCTGTACCGGGTCACCGGCAGCCGGGTCGGGTTGTGGCGACCGCGCGAGCACCGGTGGGGCACGCTGCGGCTGACCACTGTCGGCCGCCGCACCGGTCAGCAACGCAGCGTCATCATCGCCTACTTCGAGGATGGCCCGAACCTGGTCGGGGTGGCGATGAACGGATGGGGCGAGGGCGCACCCGCCTGGTGGCTCAACCTCCAGGCCCGCCCGGACGCGTCAGTCGATCTGCCCGACGGGCGGCGACTGGTCCGCGCCCGTGCCGCCACCGACGACGAGCGGTCGCGGCTGTGGCCCCGTTGGCGCGATTCCGACAAGAACTTCGACGCCCACGCGGCGCGGCGATCGTCGGAAACCACAGTGGTGGTGCTGGAGCCCAGATCGGAGGGCGGCTCCCCAACGCCGTGATGCGCTGGCCGGTAGAGACATCCGCTGCGGTACGACGTCCCGAGCGCGTACATCCCGGGTGGTAGGCCCATCGGCAACTCCGGCATGACGACTCGGCGGGGGTTTGCTTCCTAGGCTGCCTCTCGTACCCGTCACGCGACCGAGGGGATCCACGATGTCCGTCCGTCACCTGCTCGCCACCGCCGTAACCGCTCCGCTCGCACTGATCGAGCTGGCCGCACCGGCAGCCACGCACCTCTCCGCCCAACCGACCGCCGCAACTGCTCTCTCCATGAGTTCCGGGCGTCTCGGTGCCAGTGTGGCCGCCCTGCTGGGGCTGGTCGGCACTGTCATCGGAGGACGGGCCCTGGCCCGCCCCGCCAGTCGCCTCGGTACCGGCTCGGGAAGCCTCGGCGGCGTCCTGGCCCTGGTGACGGGGCTGATCGGCATGGCGCTCGGCGGGCTGGTGGTGGCCAACCTCGGACAGTGGCATCGGCACGGGCAACGGGCGGGGCGGGGCCTACGTGGCGCTTGTGGTCGGGCTGGCCGGCGTGGTGCTCGGTGGGCTGGCCCTGCTTCGCGCGCGCCGCACCGGCCGCCTGGCGGGCTGACGCTGACCGGTTCCGGCCTGGCTGATCCCGTTCCACCCGGAGGCCGCTCCGTCGGCGGCCGTACCGGACGATCCGACGGCGGCGGTCAGGAGCGAGTGAGCCAACCAGGCACTGTCAGACCGGACTCGTAGGCGAGGATCACCAACTGGGCTCGGTCCCGGGCATGGGCCTTGGTCATGATCCGGCTGACATGTGTCTTGGCGGTCGCCGGGCTCAGCACCAACCGCGCCGCGATCTCGTCGTTGGAGAGGCCGGCGGCGACCAGCGCCAGCACCTCACGCTCCCGCTCGGTGAGCACACCCAGTCGTGGCCCGGGGTCGGGATGCCTGGCTCGGGCCGCGAACTCGGCGATCAACCGTCGGGTGATCGACGGCGCGATCAGCGCGTCGCCCCGGGCCACCACCCGCACCCCGTGGATCAACTCCGCCGGCTCGGTGTCCTTGACCAGGAAGCCGCTGGCTCCGGCCCGCAGCGCGTCGTAGACGTAATCGTCAAGGTCGAACGTGGTCAGAATGATGACGCGGGCATCGGAGTTCGCGACGATCTCACCGGTGGCGGCCAGGCCGTCGAGCCCGGGCATCCGGATGTCCATGAGGACGACGTCGGGTCGCAGTTGCCGGGCCAGCCGCACCGCCTCGAATCCGTCGGCAGCCTCGCCGACCACCTCGAGACCGTCCTCACCGTCGAGAATGGAGCGGAAGCCGGCGCGTACCAGGGTCTGGTCGTCGACGATCAGCAGCCGGATCACATCTGCTCCCCCACTGGCGCCGGGTCCTGTCGCATCGGCAGACGGGCACAGACCCGGAAGCCCCCGTCCGGCTGCGCGCCAGTCGTCAGCGAACCGCCGAGGGCCCGCACCCGCTCCCGCATTCCGAGGATCCCGCTGCCCGGCGAACCCGGCTGGCCGGTGCCGTCGTCCTCGACCTCCACGAGCACGTCGTCGTGATCGGGCCGGACCCTGACCACGGCGGCGGTGGCACGCGCGTGACGCGCCACGTTGGTGAGCGCCTCCTGGACGATCCGATACACCGCAAGGTCGACCTCCGGCGGTAGCGACCGCGTCTCGGCCAGCTCGGTGCGGATCTCCAACTCCGGCCGGGCGGCCGTCCTGATCAGATCACCGAGGCGGTGCAGACCTGGTGCAGGCACGACCGTCGGGGCCTGCCGCAGCGCGCCCAGCGTCGCGCGCAACTCACTCAACGTCTCCTTGCTGGTCTGTTTGATCGCGGTGAGGGCCTGCTCGGACCGGACCGGGTCGGGTCTGTGCAACGCGGCGCTGGCCTGCACGTTGATCAACGACAGGTGGTGGCCGAGCACGTCGTGCAACTCCCTGGCGATGCGCAGCCGCTCCTCGGTGGCCCGCCGCCGGGCCTCCTCCTCCATCCGTTGCTCGGCGACGACCGCCCGGGCCTGCGCCTCGGCGAGGTAGGCGCGGCGGTTACGGGTCACGCCGACGATGACCGCGACGAGCCAACCGGCGTGCAGCAGCGTCGCCCCGTTCATGGTGTTCGGGGACCGGTTGTAGCTGTCCGCAACGGCGAAGGCGATCACCGAGGCGAGACCGAGCCCGATGGCGACCGCGAGATGCCCCTCGTCGACGACTGTGTAGAGCGCCACGACGAACACCACCATGATCGGACCGGGCCGGTGCAGCAACGCACCGTACGCGCCGATGGCAGCCAGCGCCACGACGCCCACCGACACCGGATGACGCCGCCGGACGTACAACGCGCCGGTGGAGAGCAGCACCGCCAGCAGCGCCGCCCATTCGGCGGCGGTGTCGATGCCGCGCGACTGCACCACCAGGCCCGTGACGCCGACCAGACCCACGGCGGGCACCAGGGCCACGTCCGCCGTCCGGCCCCGCCACCCTGACATGGGCCGAAGCCTAGCCTCCCGCGATCCAGCGGGAGAAGGTCCGACTGGACGGTTCAGGTGTGCCGGTTGCCCTCGGCCAGGTTCGCGTCGTAACCGGCGGCCTGGAGGGCGAACAGTTCGGCGTACCGACCGCCGGTGGCGACCAGGTCGGCGTGTGTGCCCGCCTCGACCAGCCGGCCGTGGTGCAGGACGAAGATCCGGTCGGCGTGCCGGACGTTGGCGAGCCGGTGCGTGATGAGGATCGTGGTGGCGCGACCTTTCCGGTCCCGGATGGTCTGGAACAGGGCGTCCTCGGCGCGGGGATCGAGCGCTGAGGACGGCTCATCCATGATCAGCAGTTCGGCGTCGCGCAGGAACCCGCGAGCGGCGGTGATGCGCTGCCACTGCCCACCGGAGAGGTCCTGGCCACGCGCGAAGGTCCGGTCGAGCAGTGTCTCGTACCCGTGCGGAAGCTCGTTGATCATGTCGTGGGCGACGGCGCGGCCGGCGGCGGCCTCGATGCGATCCTGCCGGGCCTCGCTGTCGACGTCGCCGATGGCGATGTTGGTGGCCGCGGTGAACGGCCACTTGTGGTATTCCTGCGTCACCACGGCGATCCGGGCACGCAGCCCGTCGACGTTCCAGTCCGACAACGGGCGGCCGTTCCACTCGATGCTGCCTTCGGTGGGGGCGCGAAGGCCGGCGATCATCGCGGCGAGTGTCGTCTTGCCCGAGCCGTTCTCCCCGACGAACGCGACAGTCTGCCCGGCGGTGATCGTCAACGTGACGCCGTCGACGGCGGGGTCGTCCCGGTCGGGGTAGCGCAGGCTGACCTCGTCGACCGTCAACTCCCGCAGCCGGTCCGGATCGGCGGCGGCAACGGGCCCGGTGCCGGTCGGTAGGTACGCGTCGGCACGGGTCATGAAACCGGTGTAGTCGCCGAAGTGCTGCCCCTCGGTGTAGACGTGGTCGACCTGGAAGGTGGCGATGGCCAGGGACCGTTGCGCCGACTGCACCGCTATGACGCAGGTCGCGGCGGCGGCGAGCGGGATCTGCCCGTCGAGGAGCAGCATTCCGAGCAGGGCGTAGACGGTGCCGGTTGCAAGGCCGCCGATGATGGCGCCGACAGTGGTGGTCGTGGTGACCCGCCGGGCGAGGGCGAGCTGGATGTCGGTCTCCACCTGCATCACCCGGTCGTACTGGTCGAGCAGGAACCGGCGCAGCCCGTAGGAGCGCAACTCCGGGGCCGAGGCACGTTCGGCCATCAACTTGTGCAGCAGCCACAGTCGACGTCGGCGCACCGATCCGGTGGTGTACGTCTGGTAGCGCAGATGCCCGGCCCGCAACGACGCCCACGCGTTGGGCACCGTGGCGACAAGCAGCGCCAGCAGCAGCAACGGATGGATGACGATGACGGCGGCCGCCACGGCCAGCAGCCCGGCCAGCCCGGCGAGCAGGTTCATCGACGCCTGCACCAGCCCGATCGTCGACTCGGTGCCCCGCGAGGCGCGTTCCATGTCATCGGCGAACGCGTCGGCGTCGAACGCCTCCAACCGGACCGCTGTGGACACCTCGAACAGGCCCCGCTCCACCTCACGGCTCACCCGGGGCGTCAACCCGTTCTGCGCGTACCCGGTGGCGATGCCCATACCGGCGCGGAGCGCGACCGTCGCCGCCAGCACGGCCAGCGCGGGCAGCGCCGCCCGTACCTTGTCGGCGGTGGGTCCTCCGGCGAACAGTTCCACCAACACCCGCTGCGTGGCCAACAGGCCGAAGGCGGCCATCACCCCCGCGCCGACGGTGGCCACGGCCACCACACCGGTACGGAGCCGGTCCGCGCGCCAACTGATACCGATGGCTGTCCAGACGAGCCTGGGCAGCTCCGCGAAGACGGCGAAGACGCCGGCCTCCGCGCGCGCCCGCACCCCCGTCTCCCACCACATCTCCCGCAGCTCCGGCAGCACCGACTCGGTACGCCCAGGGCCGGGTTGGCCAGGTCGAACGCGGTGGGCCTCTGCTGCGGCGGTCTCGATCATGGTCGTACCTCCCGGGGCGGCACCCGTCGCCGTCTCAGCCAGGGCAGGCGGATTGGCGGGTTCCTGGAGGATTGGACCACCCGAACATAGCTCTCGGCAATCGCCTGAACACTCGCCGTTATGGATGCGATATCACCGGCAAGGCGTCCCGGTGCGTCACTGCGTGCGCAGAGCGTCGAGTCGCGCTTTCAGCGCCGCGGCGATCTCGCCCGCCGCGACGATCTGCTCCGGGGTGAGGGCGTCGACGAAGAGCTCCCGGATGGCGCGCAGGTGGGGAAAGGTGGCTCCCCTGAACGCCTCGGCGCCCGCCGTCGTGAGCAGCACCTCCGCCCCACGGGGAACCGTGGCGCACTCCTGGCGGCGGATGAGGCCGCGCCGCTCCATCCGCCCGAGGTGGTGGGAGAGCCGGCTCCGCTCCCACCCGATGTGCGAGGCCAGCTCGGACGACCGCATCGCCTCGCCCTCCGCCTCGCTGAGGGCGAGGAGCACCGAGTAGTCCCCGGTCGAGAGCGAGGAGTCGCCCTGTAGGCGGGACTCGAGCCGGGAGCCGAGCGCTGCCGTCGTCTCGATGAAGTCCCGCCAGATTCGTAGCTCGTCGGCGGTCGGGAGCTGGCGTCCGCCCCGCCAGCCGGGTGTGGCCTCCGTCATCGCACTCTCCCGGGAATTGACGTGTCAATCGCCAAGTTAGCATCATTGACACGTCAACCGGTAGGTCCGCTTTCGTGGGTCGCCGGCGGATTGCACGAGGAGGAGACGATGGCAGCTGCGGACTTCGAGCTGGGGCTCAACTCGTTCGGGGAGGTGGCCACCGACGGCGACCGGGTGCTGAGCGACGCCGAGACCGTACGGCTACTGGTGGACGAGGCACGGCTCGCCGAGTCGGCCGGACTCGACGTGTTCAGCGTCGGTGAGCACTACCGCGAGGGCCACAACGACTCCGCGACACCGGTGCTGCTGGCGGCGGTCGCTACGGCGACCGAGCGAATTCGCCTCGGCACCTCGGTCACAGTGCTCAGCACCAACGACCCGGTACGGCTCTACCACGAGTTCTCCACCCTCGACGCCGTCTCCGACGGCCGTGCCCAGATCGTCCTCGGGCGCGCGTCGGCGACTGAGTCGTTTCCGCTGTTCGGTTACGACCTGGCCGACTACGAGCGGTTGTTCGAGGAGAAGCTGGACCTCTTCCTGCGACTCCAGCAGGATGAACCGGTCACCTGGTCCGGCACGGTACGAAGCCCACTGACCGCCCAGCGCCTGCACCCACGGATGCGGCCCGGCGGCATCCCGACCTGGATCGGTGTCGGGGGAAGCCCGAACTCGGTCATCCGCGCCGCCCGGCACGGACGTCCGCTCATGCTGGCGATCATCGGCGGGCGTCCCCAGCGCTTCGCCGGCCACGTCGACCTCTACACCAGGGCCCTCGAACAATTCGGGCATACCCTGCAGCCAATCGGGCAGCACTCACTCGGCCTTGTCGCAGACACCGACGAGGAGGCGGTGGAGACGTGGTGGCGATACTGGCAGCCGGTCGTGGCGGCCCTGGCCGCCGAGCGCGGCTTCTACAAACCGGACCGCGCGCGCTACGAGGCCGAAATCGACCACGGGGCGCTCTTCGTCGGTTCACCCGAGACGGTGGCGCAGAAGATCGCCACTGTCGCTCGCGACCTGCGGCTGAGCCGCTTCGACCTGAAGTACGACATCATGCACCTGCCCCGCGAGGCACGCGCGCGCACCATCCAACTGCTGGGCAGTGAGGTCGCGCCGCGGGTCCGGGAGCTGCTGGCTAAGGAGCCCAACCATGTCTGATCTGCTGTTCGGCCTGGACACGTTCGGCGATGTACCGCAGGACGACGCCGGCAAGCTCGTCTCCCACGCGGCGGCGATCCGGCAGGTCGTCGACGAGGCGGTGCTCGCCGACCAACTCGGGGTCGACGTCATCGCCCTGGGCGAGCACCACCGGCCGGAGTACTCGGTCTCCACGCCGGAGACGGTGCTGGCCGGAATCGCCACCCGCACCTCACGGATCCGGTTGGCCTCCGGCGTGACAGTGCTCAGTTCGGACGACCCGGTACGGGTGTTCCAGCGCTTCGCCACAGTGGACGCGCTGTCGAACGGCCGAGCCGAGGTCATCCTCGGTCGCGGCTCGTTCACCGAGTCCTTCCCGCTCTTCGGTTACGACCTGCGCGACTACGACACGCTGTTCGAGGAGAAGATCGAACTGTTCGTCAAGTTGCTGGACGAGAAGCCGGTCACCTGGAGCGGCACCCTGCGTGCCCCGCTGGAGAACGCCGACGTGTTCCCGAAGACCGAATCGGGTCACCTGGACACCTGGGTCGGTGTGGGTGGCTCACCGCAGTCGGTCGTCCGCACCGCCCAGTACGGGCTGCCGCTCATGCTGGCCATCATCGGCGGCGCCCCCGAGCGCTTCGCGCCCTACATCGACCTGTACCGCCGGGCGGCCGATCAGCTCGGCACGACCGCGCACCCGGTCGGCATGCACTCGCCGGGCTTCATCGCCGACACCGACGAGCAGGCCAAGGAGATCTACTGGCCGCACTACCGGATCATGCGGGACCGGATCGGCAAACTGCGGGGCTGGCCGCCGATCCGCCGTCAGGAGTTCGACTCCGAGGTGGAGAACGGCTCCCTCTACATCGGTTCACCGGAGACGGTGGCCCGCCGGATGGCCCGTGCGATCCGCAGCCTCGGCGTCGGCCGGTTCGACCTCATCTACTCGGCCGGAGCGCAACCGGCCAGCGCCCGGATGCGCGCCGTGGAACTCTACGGCTGCAAGGTGATCCCCATGGTCCGCGACCTGCTGGCCTGATCAGCACTTCCCACGCGAGAGGACGACCATGTTCGACAACGACCGGAGCCGGCCGGCGACCCTCGGCATCCTCGGGGCCGGCAAGGTGGGCACGGTGCTCGCCCGGCTCGCCGTCGCCGCCGGCTACCGGGTACGGGTGGCCGGCTCCGGCGACCCGGCGAAGATCGCCCTCACCGTCGAGGTCCTCGCGCCGGGGGCCGAGGCCACCACGGCTGTCGACGCGGCAGCCGAGGCCGACGTCGTCATCCTCGCCCTGCCCCTGGGCAAGTACCGCAGCGTTCCCGCCGAGGCGTTGCGCGGCAAGCTCGTCGTCGACGCCATGAACTACTGGTGGGAGATCGACGGCATCCGCGACGACCTCACCAACCCGCGTACCTCGTCGAGCGAGACCGTCCAGGCGTTCCTGCCCGGCTCACGCGTCGTGAAGGCGTTCAACCACATGGGCTATCACGACCTGGAGGACGAGGCCCGACCGGCGGGGACGAGCGGCCGCAAGGCCATCGCGATCGCCGGCGACGACAACGCCGACCTCACCGAGGTCGCGGCCCTGGTGGACGCGCTCGGCTTCGATCCTGTCGTCGCCGGCCCGCTGGCCGAGGGGGTACGACTCGAACCGGGCAGCGAGTTGTTCGGCGCCAACGTGAGCGCCGACGAGGTACGCGCCATGCTCGACCGCTTCGGAGAGTCGGAGCGGGGGCGAACCATCACCGCCGCCCGAGCCTCGACCGCACCCGAGGCCGCCTAGACGTCGAACGCCGCCCGCGGTTCGAGGTGCTGGCCCACGGCGTACTGCTGGTCGAAGTCGGTCGGGCCGAGCGCCTCGGTCGCTGCGACGCGCATCCGGGCGAGGTCCGCCGCGTCGTCCGGGTCCGGCACCTGGCCGAGCGCCGCGAACGCGGCGTCCGCGACGCCGATCATCCGGGCCGCGCGGGAGTGGTCCCCCTCGGCGGTCGCGAGCGCGGCGCCGGCGACGCAGACGTACGGCACGAAGTCGGCCCACCCGTTGTCGAACACCCGCTCGCGGTTCTCGGCGAACAGCGTCCGCGCCACGTCGAGGTTGCCCAGACCCAGCTCGCAGAATGCGAGGTTGTGATATTCGGAGTTGACCGTCTCGGGTTGGCCGAGCGCCTCGTTGAGCGCGATGCTCTCCCGGTACAGGTCCCGGGCGCGGAGCAGGTCGCCGGACATCCGAGCGACGCCAGCCAGCACGTGTCTCGGCCGTTCCTCAAGGCTGCGGTCGCCGGAGCGCAGCGCCACCTCCAGTGCCTCCCGGGCCCGGGCCTCTCCGCCCGGCAGGTCACCGCCGCGAATGGCGACCCGGGCGAGGCTGTACCGGGCCTCCACCTCGCCCGCCGGGTCGCCGGCCGCCTGCGCCCGCTCGATCTCGGCCTCGCTCATCCGCACCACGGCGTCGGTCTCGCCCCGCCGAAACGCCGAACGCACGCTCTCACTGAAGGTCATGGCCCTCTCCCCCGTCACTGGCACCGCCCGGTCGACATCGTCCGTCACCGCGCGTGGAACATGGTCCAGGTCTCCACGAGCGTGAAGCCCATCGACTCGTAGAGCGGCCGACCCATCACGCTGGTGTGCAGGTAGGCGGCATCCGCGCCGGCAGCGATGCCGTCCCGCAGAACCGTTTCGGTGATCACCCGGCCCAGGCCACGGCCCCGGGCGGACGGAACCACGGCGATGTTGAACACGCCGACCACCCCGGACGTCAGCATCCCGAGCCCGGTGCCGACGGGCCGGCCCGACTCCTCGGCCAGGTAGCCGGTGATGGGCTCGGCGTCGAGCACCGCACCGCCCGTCAGCGATCCGAAGAGGCCCTCGGGAACCTCGAAGCTCCGGGTGAGCGCGTCGGTGTAGAGGTCGTTCTCGGCGGCGCCGACCTGACGCACCGAGGGTCGCTCTGCCGAGCCGGCACGGAAGGTGAGATCGTCCGCCGCGCAGGCCAGCAGGGGCAGCTCGGCGCGTTCAAGGAGGCCGTGCCGGGCCGCGAGGCCGGCGACCTGGTCGTCCGCCTCGCCCCTGACGATGATCGACCAGTGCGCGGCCTGCCTGCCGACCTCGGTCGCCATCTCGTCGAGTGAACCGAGATCGGGCTCGGTGGACCTGTCGTAGGCCGCGTTGAGCGTCGCGACGCCGGCCTGCGTCACCCCCGCGCGGGCGGTGCCCAGCTCGGCGTACCCGCCCTTCGGGGTCACTGTGCACAGCGTCTCGAAGGCGTCGAAGTACGCCGCCGCCATCCGATCGGCGCTGATGTTCATGACGGACTCCCTAGACCGGTCGTTCTGCTTCGGTCGACAACCTAGCCACCGACCACGCGGACCGGCAAATCACTGGCACGATGCCCGCCACCTGCTGTCCGGTCTCGAACCGATCAGGAATCGAGAAGCCCGCCCGGGCCGAGCGCCCTAGCCTTTCCCCAGGTGGACGGCAGCATGCCGACCTGCACGACGATAGGGAGCCCGAGAATGTCCGCGAAAACCACTACCGTGTCCGACGGCTTCAGCGCCGAGGAGCGGGCCGCGATGAAGGAACGCGCCGCCGAGCTGCGCGCCGAGGGCAAGAAGGGCGCCAAGAAGGCGGACGGGCTGCAAGCGGTCCTCGACCGGATCGCGCAGATGGAGCCGGAGGACCGCGCGCTCGCCGAGCGGGTGCACGTGACGGTGACCGCCGCCGCCCCCGACCTGACGCCGAAGACCTGGTACGGGATGCCCGCCTACGCGAACGAGGACGGCAAGATCGTCGTCTTCTTCCAGGACTCCGGCAAGTTCAGCTACCGGTACTCGACGGTGGGCTTCCAGGACCCGGCCAACCTCGACGACGGGGACCTCTGGCCGGTGGCGTACGCGTTGCAGCAGTGGAGCCCGGCCGTGGAGAAGAAGATCACCGAGCTGGTGCAGAAGGCGATCTCCTGACCGATGCCCGCCCCCTCGTCGGCTGGCCCACGGTGCGATGATCGAGGGCCGGAGAGCCGACGGAGACGGGTGGTGCGGACGATGCGGTACGGGCCGCCAGCGGTACGAGGAGTCCCCCGATGACCGGCCGGGCCGGCGAGGTGTTCGACGCCGGTCGGACGGTGTCCGACATCGAGTCGCTGCTCGCCGCGGACCTGCCCACGGACGGTGTCCCGGTCGACGAGGGCGACCCGGCCACCGGTGAGTGGACCGGCACCCGGGGTGCGGGCTTCCGGATCGCCCCGCTCTGGGAGAGCGAGGCGCTGACGGGTGTGTACGGCGCCGAATGGAACCAGGCCGAGGAGGCCGCCGAGGCGAACCTGGCCCTCGTCGTACGGGAGTTGGACCGGAGGTGGGGTGCGCACCGCAGGGTCTGCATGCGGGTGCCGCTGTTTCGGCATCAGGCCGGTGCACCAATGCCGGCGCTGTTCCAGTCGCTCAGCGACAGGGACTGCTACGGCGATCTGACGGTCTGGGGGCCGACTGTGACCGAGGGTCGGTGGGTCGCTGTCTCGGTCAACCAGTGTGACGGCGACGCTCCCATGATCATGACGGCGGTCGTCAGTCAAGTGCCGATCATCGAGCTGTCGGACTGACCTGCCCGGTGACCCACGGCCCGGGTGTGGGGCTGTCATCGACGTTGCCGACGGCTCCTATGGTTCGGGCATGTCGATCACAGACCAGGCGTTGGCCATCGAGGCGGCGGAAGCTGGGGGCGCAGTCGTCCGCTCCCGGTACGGCTCGGAGCTGACGCGCGTCATGAAGACCGGCGGTGACTTCGCCACCGCTGCCGACGTCGAGGCCGAGCGGGCCGTCCTCGACGTCCTGCGCGCGGCGCGTCCGGACGACGCGGTGGTGGCCGAGGAGAGCGGGCGTACGGGTACCGGCGACAACGGGCGCACCTGGCTGGTCGATCCGCTGTGCGGCACGTTGAACTTCGCCGCGCGGACCGTGCTGGCCTCGGTCAACGTAGCCCTGCGGGTCGGGTCGGACGTCACGGTGGCGGCCTCGGTGGACCCGTTCGCCGCCGAGGTGTTCTGGACCGACGGCACCGCCGCGTACGTCCGGGGCGCGGGGACTGACGAGCGACTCGTCCCCTCGGCCGAGTCGACGCTCGTCGACCTGAATCTCGATCCGCCCTTTCCCAATCGGGACGTCTTCCTGGCCGCCCGCCTGCTCACCGACGAGGGTTTCCTCGAACAGTTCCGGCCCCGGGTGGTCTCCACCAGCCTGGCCGTGGCCTGGGTCGCCGCCGGTCGCCGCGCCGCCTATGTGACCGACCGCCACGACCTGCGCAACAGCGTCCACTTCGCGGCCGGAATCGCGCTCTGCCAAGCGGCCGGCTGCGTGGTCACCGGGCTCGACGGTCAGCCGCTGCACACCGGTGGGGACGGTCTCGTCGTTGCCGCTGACGAGCGGACGCACGCCGCCCTGCTGACGCTCGTCCGGAAACAGGGCTCGCTATCGACCCGGCCTTGACATGAAGTGCGGTTGAGGTTCTAGCGTCCCTAGATGATCACGCCAGGGCCGCCGTGCCCGGACGTACGTCAGCTGAGCACCACCGTCGAAGGGATTCCGATGTTCCTGTCCCGCCTTCTCCGCCCGCGTACCGTCGCGAGCGCGCACTGCGACCTCCCCTGCGGCGTCTACGACCCGGCGCAGGCCCGCATCGAGGCCGAGTCGATCAAGGCGATCTCCGAGAAGTACCAGGCCAGCGACGACCCGGAGTTTCGCACCCGCGCGTTGCTCATCAAGGAGCAGCGAGCCGAGCTGGTGAAGCACCACCTCTGGGTGTTGTGGACCGACTACTTCAAGCAGCCGCACTTCGAGAAGTACCCCCAGCTGCACAGCCTCTTCAACGAGGCGACGAAGCTGGCGGGTGCCGGCGGCGCGAAGGGCGCCGCGGACCCGGCGGTCGCCGAGCAGCTCCTCGGGAAGATCGAGGAGATCTCGAAGATCTTCTGGGAGACCAAGCAGAACTGATCAACCGGCACCCTGTGGCACCTGCCACAGGGTTCGGCGTACCGCGTTCGGGAGGAACCGCATGACGTCGCGCACCGACCTCGTCGAAGAGTTGATGGGCCGTTTCCCACACGTGCCACGGGAGGCGGTCCTCAAGGAGGACCTGCTGCGGGGCGGGCTCGCCTTCGACGACGCGGCACTGACCGACAACGAGCACGGCGACGTCAAGCCGAAGTCGTACTTCATCTTCTCCTTCGACCACCGGACGCTCCCGGAGTTGGGGACGGCGGCGCTGCGCCGGCCACCGGAGGAGATCGTGCTCACCGGCGGCCCGTACGACCTGCGTCGTACCGTCGTGTCGGTCCGCACCAACCCCAGCTCGCCGTACCGCGTCGGCACCGACAGCGACGGTCGACTGCGCCTGTTCCTGGACGGACGGCCGATCGCCGATGTCGGGTTGCCCCCCATGCCGGCGTACTACCGCCACACCCTCGCCAACGGCAAGTCGGTGATGGAGGTAGCCCCGACGATCCAGTGGGGCTACCTGATCTACCTGACCGCGTTCCGGGTCTGCCAGTACTTCGGCGCCAAGGAGGAGTGCCAGTACTGCGACATCAACCACAACTGGCGCCAGCACAAGCAGGCCGGCCGGCCCTACACCGGGGTCAAGCCCGTCGACGAGGTCCTTGAGGCCCTGGAGATCATCGACCGGCACGACGTCGATCGCGCGTCGCAGGCGTACACGCTGACCGGTGGCAGCATCACCTCGCAGGTCAACGGGCTGGCCGAGGCCGATTTCTACGGCCGGTACGCGCAGGCGATCGAGGAGCGGTTTCCGGGACGGTGGATCGGCAAGGTGGTGGCCCAGGCGCTGCCCCGAGCCGATGTGCAGCGGTTCCACGACTACGGAATCCGCATCTACCACCCCAACTACGAGGTGTGGGACAAGCGGCTGTTCGAGTTGTACTGCCCAGGCAAGGAGCGATACGTCGGTCGGGAGGAGTGGCACCGGCGCATCCTCGACTCCGCCGAAGTGTTCGCCCCGCGCAACGTGATCCCGAACTTCGTGGCGGGCGTGGAGATGGCCGCCCCGCACGGCTTCACCAACGTCGACGAGGCGATCGCGTCCACCACCGAAGGGCTTGACTACTTCATGTCCCGGGGGATCACGCCCCGGTTCACCACCTGGTGCCCGGAGCCCACCACACCGCTGGGCCGGACGAACCCGCAGGGCGCGCCGCTCGAATACCACGTCCGCCTGCTGGAGGCGTACCGGGCGACGATGGACGCCCACGGCCTGTCCAGCCCGCCCGGGTACGGCCCGGCCGGGCCCGGACGGGCGGTCTTCTCGGTCAGCTCCTTCATGGACACCCTGCCGTCCACTGATTCGTGACGGACGGGCTCGGCTGGCCCGCCCGGTTCGATCCGCCGGTGAGCGGTATACCTCTGAGGCATACCGCTCACCGGCGGGGTTGTGACTCACTCGTCTAGCTGGCGTACGTCTCGAACTCACCGACCCGTGGCGTACCGCTGGAGCTGTTGATCCTGAAGTTGATTTTGCTCATCGCGGTGGCCGAGAAGGTGATCGAACCGGCTCCGCTGCCGGAGGCCAGGACGGCGCCGTTGTCGTTGTTGATCAGTTGCCAGGACCCGATGGAGCCCTGGGTGCCGGACGGCTCGCGGATCACCACCCGGGACACCCGGGTCGCGGAGCCCCACTTGATCGAGATCGTGCCGGTCGACCCGGCCGGCGACCAGTAGGTGCTCAGATCGCCGTCGCGCACGTTGCCGTAGCTGGTCCCGCTGGCCTTGCTGGAGCCGTCGGCGCCCGCGCCGAGGCTCAGGTTGGTCCCGCCGGTGGGCGGAGGCGTGGTGGGCGGCGGGGTCGTGGGCGGAGGCGTGGTCGGCGGCGGTGTGGTGGGCGGCGGGGTCTGCGGCGAGCAACTGCCGTCTGACACCTTCAGGCCCGTGTTGGCGCCGACCGTCTGGCGGACGACGTCCGGCACACAGCTCGCCCCGTCGAGGCGGTACGAGTACGGGATGCTGACGGTGGTGTTGGAGGTCGGGTTGGGGCCGGCGGGGTAGTTCTCGCTGCCGGCGCTGGACCAGGTCACGTTGTCGAAGACGTTGCCGGCGACCTGCCAGTAACCGCGCTCGTTCGTGTAGAAGGTGCCCAGCACGTCCTTGGAGTCGCGGAAGTAGTTGTTCTCCACCTTGGCCCTGGCCCCCGCCCGGGAGTTGATCCCGGACTCGTGCAGGCTCACGTAGTGGTTGTTGTAGATGTGGGCGACCCCGCCGCGCAGCAGCGGCGTACGGGAGTCGATGTTCTCGTAGAGGTTGTGGTGGTACGTGATGAAGCCGTTCGACAGGTCGCTCTCACTGGACCCGACGAGGCCGCCGCGACCGGAGTTGCGCAGGATGCTGTAGGACAGCGTCACGTACTGGGTGTTGTCCTTCATGTCGAAGAGGCCGTCGTACCCCTCGGACTCGCCACCCGAGGCCTCCAGGGTGACGTGATCGACCCAGACGTTGCGGACAGTGCTCTCCATGCCGATGGCGTCCCCACCGTTGGAGGTGGGCGAGCCCGACTTCTTGACGTTCCGCACCGTCACGTTCTGGATGATGATGTTGCTGGAGTCGCGGATGTGGATGCCGAGCTGGTCGAAGACGGCGCTGCCGACCCCGATGATGGTGACGTTGCTGATCTGCTTGAGCTCGATCACGCCCGCCGCCGTGTTGCAGCTCGACCCCGACACCTTGCTGGTGTTGCCGTGGTTGATGGTCCCGCTGACCTCGATGGTGATCGGGGTGCTGCTGCTGCTCCGACCGCAGAGAGCCGCGTGGATCGCCGTGCCGGTGGTGGCCCGTACCGTCTGCCCGCCCGCGCCTCCGGTGGTCCCGCCGTTCTGGGTGGCGTAGCCGGTGGCGCTGCCGACGGCCGCCGAGGCCTGCGGGGTCGGCAGGGCCACCACCCCGACCGCGATCACCACGGCCGCCACGGCCAGCACTGCCTGGCGTCGCAGCACAACTGGTCGTCTCATGTCGTCTCACCTTCGCATTCGTCTCGTTACCGGCTTCGAATCGACGGACATCGCGACCACACCCGCCCACGGACGGCATTCAGAAATTGGCGGCAGTCAATCGCGGAGTCTTCATCAAGGTCGCTCGCGCCCTGGTAGAAGCAGGGTTGGGTCGTGTGAGCGGAGTGCGCCCGGTGACATCGCTCGCCCGACCGTCATATGAAACATCGATGTAACGCAATCGTAGGAAAGCGGTTTCCCTGAACGCAATAGCTGACGCTTGCAGGTTTGTTGCAGCGCTCGGTATTGACACCGCCGAGCCCGCCACCGATGCTCTGCTAAATCAGTTTAGCGACCGGCTGACTCCGACCCGTCCCACTCCCGGTCCCCGGGCGGATCGCTGGCTGAGGGCTCCACCCCCGAGAAAGGACCCGCATGAGACTGCGAAAGTCACTGATCCCGCTCGCCGCCACCCTCGTCCTGGCCGGCGCCTCCGGCACCGCGTACGGCAGCCCGAGCGACAGCAGGGGCGCCACCGACGGAATCCGCAGCATCACCCCGATCACCACCGTCTACACCTACGGCCAGAAGGTCTCGGCGGTGGCGATCGAGTACGGGGCCACCGTCAACCCCCGCACCCTCGACACCGCCACGTTCTCGGTGACCGACACCATCTACAACTTCCGCTTCAACCCCATCGAGGACCTGCCGAAGCTCGCCGACCGGACCGTCACCCACACCTACACCAACGGGACACCAGGCACGCGTGCCGACCACCGATCGGCGCCAGGCCGGTACGTCATCGTCGAACTCGACCCCGCCGACACCGGCGGCTCGACGGTCATCGTCTCCAAGTGCCCGACGTTCCTCTGTACGGTGAAGGTCAATCCGGAGCTGCCGACCCGGGTCGTACAGCGCAAGGACGTGCACGGCCAGCCCGGCCGTGGGGCCGGCAAGGGGCCGGTGCTCGCCCGGGCCACCCCGCGCGAATCGCGTCCGGTCACCGAGAAGCCGATCAACCAACTGGTCGACGAGTTCACCTACGGCTCGTTCCTGAGTGGCGGAATGGTGCTGCCGTACCACTACCACCTGCCGAAGAACTACCAGCCGGGCCGCAAATACCCACTGATGGTCGTCCTACCCGGCCACGGCATGGGCTGGGACGGTGACAACCTCGGCGTCCAACTCGCCGCCGACATCCCGGCTACAGCGTGGCTCCAGCCGCAGTGGACCGGCACCGCCGAGGACGTCATCGTCCTGGCACCCCAGCACCAGCGGGTCGGTGGGGTCGCCGAGGCGGACCTGCTGGTCAAGCTGCTCGACCAGTTCGTCGGCCAGTTCGCGGTGGACACCCGTCGGGTGTACGCGACAACCGTCTCGTACGGCTCCCAGCTGCTCTGGGAGGCGTTCGCCAAGCGTCCCGACCTGTTCGCCGGCGGGTTGGTGACCGGTGGTTTCCCGGTCAACGCCACCCAGGCGACCGCCATCGCGGCGGCCGAGGTGCCGGTGTGGATCACGCACGGCGAGCACGACCACCTGCTCAACGTCTCCGGCGCGCGTAACTCCACGTCGGTGCTGCGGCAGGCGTACGCCGCCCGGGGCAAGACGCCGGAGCAGGCAGCGGACCTGGTGCGCTACACCGAGTACGCCGACGCTGCCTTCTCGTTGCCGGACTACCACGCGGCGTTCGGGCCGACCTACGAGGACGCCGGCATCCTGCGTTGGCTGCTGGGCCAGTCCAGGTCCTGAGGCCGCGGACCGGGCGACGCCTCGCCGCGACCCGGCAGCGCGATGTCCTCGCGCCGATGGGTCACCGGCGGGTGTCGCCCGCGTCGGGCTCGGCAGCAGCGGGCGCGCCCCCGACGAGCACTGACTCCTGACCCTCCTGCCGGCCCTCCTGCCTCGCGCGGGCCAGCAGCCCGGCCAGCCGACGCCGCCGGTGCCGGGACGCCGCCCGCAGCCCGAGGAGCAGGCCGGCGAGCAGACCCAACAGTGCGAGCTGCGCCCACGGTACGACCCAGGTGGTGACGGTGGCCGAGGCCGGTCGGAGGTCGGCCCCGGCCTGGCCGTCGCCGAGAAGCGTCGGCGAGGTGCTGACTGTGGTGCGGAGGCGCCCCAGGGCCCAGACGCCGTCGGCCCGGGTCTGCACCGTCCGGACGCCGCCGGGCAGCAACTCCTCGACGGCGCTGGTGGCGTCGTGGCTGCTCCGGCCCAGGAGGTCGGACATCGCCACCCGACTCGTTCCGCTGACCCAGACGTTGCCGTCGTTCTCGACTGTGTAGCGGACCCGCACCGTGCCACCGGCGAAGGGGTTCCACGACGGGGAGTACGTCGCCCCGAGGCCCCGGACGGCCAGGGCGGCCTGCGCGGAGCCGTTCACCCGAAGCATCACCCGGAAGCCGACGCGGCTCTCGACGTTGACAGTGCCGCCGGTGCTGGTGACGGTAGCGGCGATGCCGGCCGGATGGTCGCCCGGTGTGGCGCCCCGGGGCACCGTGATCGTGAACGGCACCACCCGTGTCTCGTTGGGGCCGACGGTGACCTTCTCCTGCACGTCGATCCAGGTGCCGCCATCGACGGAGGGGCGGTCGGACGACAGCATGTTGAAACGGCCCTTGTCGGTGAGGTAGCCGTCGGCCGCCTTCAGGGAGAAGGCGACGGCGGTGCGGCTGAAGTTCCGTACCGCCAGGTGTTCGGTCACCGCCTGCCCCGGGTCGAGGCTCGCGTTGATCCATCGGCGTTGGTCCGGCCCGCTCGCGGTGGCCGGTTGGACCGTCCAGGTCAGGGCCTTCGGGTCCGGTTCCGCCGCCGCCGCGCTCGGCGCGGCCGCAACCGCGAGGGACGCGACGGCGAGGACGACGAGCGCGCGGCGCAGCGGGGTGACGGTCATGAAACGGCCCTTCGGCACGGGGCTGGGCGGGGGCCCGATCCGGGCCCCCGCCCAGGCCACTACTCGAACAGTGAGAGCGTGAGCGTGGAGCTGTACGCGCCGGCGGCGACCTCCGCGGGGGTCCGCAGGTACAGGTCGGCGTTCACCGAGTACGAGTCGCTGGCGACGGCCTCGGAGTCGAAGGCCGAGACCAGCAGCTCCTGGTCGACGAGGCCGACATTGTTGCCCGGCTGGGTCGCCTCGTCCAGGCTGGTCACCACCTCCTCGCCCTCGGTGACCAGGCCGGTCTCCCCGCCGTCGAGCAGGCGCGGCTTCCAGCCGAAGTGGTCGGCGGTGATCGGCGCCTGGCCGGTGGCGCCCGCGAAGTCGGTAGCGCTGCCGAGCACCGCCCAGTTGGCGCCGGCGGGCACCTCGTCGGCGACACGGGTGTCGGTGACAGTCACCGTCGGCAGCGTGCCGACGAACTGGCGAACCAGCAGGGTCGAGCCGTCCTCGGACAGCGCGACGGCGTCACCGGCGATCGACAGGGCCAGCACGCCCGGTTCCCTGATCTCGTCGATGTCGACGGTGACCCGCACTCTGGCGTCGTCACCGGGCTCGGCCAGCGCGGGCGACGGCAGCACCGCCGCCCCGGTCAGCACCGCGCCGACGACGCCGGCCGCGAGTGTCTGCCGCCGTTTGTATGTGTTCATGTGATCTCCGTTCTCCGCCATGAGGGGTTATCCGCCGCAGGTGCCGGCGGGGTGTTGCACAGTGCGGACTGTCGTCACGTCGTGTCCGCCGATCGCCCCGGTCACCCGGGCGGTCGCCGAACCCGCCGGCACCGACACGGCACGGCTGTTGAAGGACTGGTACGCGTTCGCGCCCGGCGCGACGGCGGTGAACGACCGCTCGCCGTACGGCGTCTCGAGGGTGATGCCCACCGGCGCGTCGTGGTCGTTGCGCGCCTGCACCGTCACGTACGCCTTGCCGCCCACGCACCGCGTGGAGGCGGTGAGCGTGACGGGCAGGTCGAGGCTGGCCGCCGCGAAGGCCCAGTTGTCGATCTCGAAGAGGTCGACGCCGGTCGGGCCGGTGTAGGTGAAGTAGACGTCGTGCACGCCGCTGACACCGTCGAGCTCGGCGGTCACCTCGGCCCACTGGCCGACCGGGCTGTCCACAGTGGCAGTGCCGACGACGGGACCGTCGACGTCGTCCAGCCGGACCTGGATCTGCCCGCCGGCGGCGAGCGCACGCACCCGCGCCGTCAGGCGCTGCGCGCCGCTGTCTCCGAAGTTCACCGAGGACAGCGCCGTCCAGTCCCCGTTGTCGATGTCACGGACCACGAGGTTGGGTGCCGCGCCGCCGAACTGGGCGGAGCTGCCCTCGACCTTCGTCGTCGCGACGCCCTTGCTCCAGCCGAAGGTCTCGGCTTCGAAGACGCGGTACGGGTCGAAGTCGCGGACCTGTTCCACGCCGGCGTAGGTGCCGACGACCTGCTGGATGGTGCCGTCCGGGTTGAAGGTCAGTTCCTGGATGTGCGGGCTGCGGTACCCCTGGGTGGTGTTGCCGTTGATGCGCTTGTTCAGCGTCGGGGCGTGGTACGTGAAGTAGTACTTGCCCCCGAACTCGAACACCGACTGGTGGTTGTTACCACCGGTGCCGGCCCCGAAGAACTGCGACTGGTTGGGGAAGAGCACACCGGCGTAGGTCTCCTTCGGCCACGACATCGGCCCGTCGGAGATCATGTAGCCGATCTGGCCACCCCCCGGGTAACCGGGGAGCGGCTGCTGGCCGCCACCGAAGTCGTTCCCGCCGAAGTGCGAGGAGTACGAGAAGTAGTACTTGCCCTGGCGCTTGAAGACGTGGCCCGCCTCGAAGGCGACCGGGGCGTCGACCACAGCGGCCGTTCCCTCGGTGGAGACCATGTCGTCGCCGAGCTCGATCGACCGGATGTTCTTCGGGTTGTTGAAGCGCTCGGCCGGCGGCATGCTCGTCGACGCGGGACCACCACCGAAGTACAGGTACGGCTGGCCGTCGTCGTCGACGAACGGGGCCGGGTCGAACTTCCACGCGACGGCCTCGGCGCCGGGGGTACGACCGTCGATCAGCGTGCTGGTGCGCTCGCTGGTCCACGGGCCGAGCGGCGACGCACCCGTGATCACGTTGCTGGAGCCACCGCCGTTGGCGTAGTAGAGGAAGAACTTCTCCACCCCGTTCACCACCTTCTTGGTGATGCCCGGAGCCCACGAGTTGGCGGTGAACGGGGCCACCCCGTTCGGGCCGGCGACCTGGATCTCACCGTGGTCCGTCCAGTTCACGAGGTCCTCCGAAGAGATCACCGTGATCTGGTTGATGTCGCCGTAGTTGATCCCCGGCGAGACGCCAGTGGTCGGGTTCGGGGCGTAGCCCTGGGTGTCGTTGGTCATGTACATGTAGACCCGGCCGTCGTGCACGAGGCCGAAACCGTCAGCCCCGAACTTGTGCCCGATCAACGGGTTGTGCTCCCCGGGCAGTTTGCCGACCACCTCGATGGTCTTCGACGCGGGCGCGGGCGGCGCGGCGCCGACCACCGACACGTCGTCGAGCTTGAAGTCCATCAGGTGCACTGCCGGGTCGGTGGACGGCGTGCTCGTCCAGGGGGTCTCGAAGAACAGGCGCGCCGTCGACACGCTCTGCGTCGTCGGGATCGTGAACGTTCCGTTGAACTGCGCCCACTGGCCCTTCGTCGCCGTCACGCTGACGAGGTTGGTGTAGGTGCCCCCGCCGTAGTGCATGGTGGCGAAGAACTGCTTCGTCGCCGGTCCGCTCTCGTTCTCGTACTTGATGCGGGCCGTGAGGGTGTATGCCTGGCCGGCCTGCACCTTGCCGCTGAGGTCCTGCATCGGGCCGGACCCGGTGGTCGTCCGGCTGGTGACGAGCGCCGCGTTCGCGCCGGAGTAGGCGTCCGACGTGGCCGACAACTGGGCGCCGTCGGCGGCGTTTCCGTTGTTGACGAACCAGTTGGTCAGGCCGTCCTCGAACCCGCCGTTGACGACGAGGTTCGTGTCGGCGGCCTGGACCGGCGCCGCCGGGGCGACGAACCCCGTGGTCAGCATCAGGCCGACCGTCGCGAGCGCTGCGACCCGTCCTCGGGTCGCCCGTCGCATTCGTTGTTCCACGAGACATCCTCCTTCATCTCTGACGTGCGGTCATCGGTGTACGGGGGATCGGTGGGTGCGCTTCCGTGGGTGGTCCGGACATCAGGGGGTCGACGGCCGCCACCGGTCCGACAGTGGCCGGCGGCGCGGGACAGGTCCGCTGTTCCGCGCCGCGCGGCCGTCGCCGGTGGTGCTGGTCGGTGAGCCGAGGGCTCGTGGTGGGGTTATCCGCCGCAGGCGTTGGCGGCGTGCTGGGCGGCGTGGACGGTGGTCACGTCCCGGCCGGCGACCGCCCCGGTGGCCCGGACCGTCGCCGAGCCGGCCGGCACCGACGACGCGCGGGTGTTGAACGACTGGTAGACGGTCGCCCCCGGCCCGACGGCGGCGAACGACCGGTTTCCGTACGGGGTCTCGACGGTGATGTCGACCGGCTCGTCCGCGTCGTTGCGCGCCTGCACCGCCAGGTAGGTCCTGCCACTCAGGCAACGCGCCTCGGCGGTGGCCGTCACCGGCAGCGCCGCCAGCACTCCGAGTCGGGCCAGTTGGTAGCTGAGTGCCCGCTCCGGTGCGTCGATCTGGTTCTGGGTGCCGAACTGGCCGCCCCGTGCCGCCGTCGCCGCCGCGAGCGCGGACTGCGTCGCGGCCCAGGCGTCGGCCGGGTAGTGGCGCGGGTCGAGCGTCTGCGCGTGGGCGACGGCCGCGTCGAGGGCTGTGGTGTCCAGTGGCCGGGCCTGCGCGGTCAGCACATCGCTGAGCAGGTAGTCGTCGAAGTCGACATGGCCGCCGGTTTCCTGGGTCGCGTAGTTGAACAGGCCCACCCGGTGACCCATGAAGTGGGCGAGGCTGCCGTCGAGCGCCTGCGGGCCCACCCGGTTGCCGAGCCGGGTCCACTGGATTCCGTCCAGGCTGTAGTAGAACGTCGTCCACAGTTGCCCGACCGGCGAGGAGAAGTCGAGGTCCGCCTTCAGGTGCACCTCGGTCGCGTCGCCCAGCGACACTGTCGTGCCGGCGAGGAAGTTCTCCAGCGTCGACTGGTCGAGGTCGACCGCGAACGGCTGCGACCGGTTCACGACGCCGAGGGTGTTGACGTCACCGACCCGCTTGACCGCCACGTACGAGAATCCGCGGTTGTAGGCCGCCAGGCCCGCGACGTCGCCGTTCTTCATCCCGGAGATGTCCATCCGGGTCTGGACCGACTGTCGTGGCCCGAACGTCCGCTGCGAGAGCGTGTTGCGTGCCTCCTCGAACCACGCCAGCTCGGCCCGGTTGGACAGCTTCGTGTAGACGTACTGGCCGGTGACCACAGAGCCGGCCGTCAACCGCAGCCAGCCGTCGCGGTCGGTGAGTGACCAGTACCGGTTGTCCGGGGCATGGTTCCACTCCCACGCCAGGTCCAGCCGCGACCCATTGGGGGCGATCTCCGCCGGGTCGAGCGGCGCGGGGACCGTCCACTGCTCGTCCTGGTACGCCTTGTGCGGCGCGTCGTTGGCGAAGTCGTCCGAGGCGACGATGCTCTTCTGCCGCTCGAACAGCTCCTCGGCCGGGCTGAGCCGGATCGGCTTGTCGAACAGGCCGTTCACAGGTACGACGCCGTTGGTGCCGAAGGTCGGCCACCCGTTCTGCCAGGTGGCGGGGATGAGTGCCGGGATCCGACCGATCGGGAACGTGTCCCGGAAGAACATGCCGTGCCAGTCGGTCCCGCCGCCCGCACGGCTGATCGGCACCAGGCTGCCCTGGGCGAAGCCGTTGGAGTTGAGCACTCCGCGCGCCTCGTAGGTGTTCACCCCACCGGCCGAGGTGTAGCGCCCGAGCAGGTCCTTCGACCGGAACATCACCACCTGGCGGCCCTGCCCGGACGGCCAGGTGATGATGACGGCGTAGTACCAGCCGTCGATGTGGTAGACCTGCGCGCCCTCGAACAGACCGCCGATGAACGGCTGCCCGGCGTAGTTGCCGGCGGTGAAGATGTTCGGGTAGTCCTGCGCGATGGCGGTCAGGCCGGCGTTGAGGCGTACGGCGCTGGTGCCGCCGGAGCCGTAGAAGATGTACGGCGTGCCGTCGACGTCGAAGAAGAGCGACGGGTCGTGCAGGCCGCGGCCGAGGGCGGTGCGCTGCCACGGGCCGTTCTCGATGTCGTCGGTGCGGTAGAGGTACGCCCCGCTGAGGTTGTTGGTGTTGAAGACCGCGTAGAACGTGCCGTCGTGGTAGCGCAGCGACGACGCCCACTGGCCCTGGCCGTACGAGTTCTGGCCGTTGCGCAGTGAGAAGGAGTCGCCGATGCTGGCCCGGTCGAAGACGTAGTTGACGATCTCCCAGTTGACGAGGTCGTACGACTTCATGATCGGCGCGCCAGGGCTCAGGTGCATGGTCGTACTGATCATGTAGTAGATGTCGCGACCCTCGTCGTTCTCGGCGGCCGGCACCCGTTCGACGCTGATGTCCGGCACGTCGGCGTTGAGCAGCGGCACCGAGTAGGTGCCGTCGCCGGTGTCGGTCGAGGTGTACGACGATCGGGGCGACCATCCGTCGGCAGCGTGCGCGGCGGCGGGGGTGGCCACCAGGATCGCACCGACGAGAACGGCCGTTGATGCGAGCGCGCACAGTGGACGGAGACGATCGGCGAGCACTGTGGACGCCAGTCGGGTCAACGTGGTGCTGGCGTGGTTGGTGGCGGCGTTCAGGCTGTTCACAGCGGATTCGCGGGCGATGTTCAGGACACGCGAGCGGACCGACACGACCAAGACGAGCTCCAAACGCGAGAGCGGCGTGAAGGCCATCGTGTTATCGCTAACAACGCCTGTCAAGACTATCAATGAAACGTGCCCGAACTATCCCCGTAACACCGCCAGCCCTCCACAATGGACGGTGGTCCCGCACCACCCCCAGCCTCGGTGATCATGAAGTTGTTGCCACCTTGCACGGCGTGTCAGGGCAACAACTTCATGATCAACCGAGGTGGCGCGGGGGCGCCGGAGGTCAGGCTTCGAGGCAGGAGCGGACGGCGGCGGTGAGGCGGTTGGCGCGCTCGTCGCCCATCCCCCGCATCTGGTTGACCACGTAGCCGAACCCCACCTGATGCTCGGCGTCGGCGAAGGCCAGATTCCCGCCCGCGCCGTCGTGGCCGAAGCTGCGCTCCCCCAGCAACGGCCGTGCCGGTGGCGAGTGCAGCAGGAAGCCGGTCCCCCAACGCTGCCCCGAGTCCGGCGGGCCGTGTCGCTGCTGGCCACTTGAGCGGACGACCACCGCGTCGTCCACCGACGCCGCCGTGAGCAGTGGCCCACCCGCAAGGTCCGACACACAGGCGGCGTAGAGGCGCGCGAGGCCCTCCGCGGTGCTCACCGCGCCCGCGCCGGGAACACCGGCGGCCCGGATGGCGTCGTCGTTGAAGCTGACCAGGCCGTCGGCGTCGGCGGGAAAGGCGAAGGCGCCTCCCATGGTGATGCCGCGTTCGGCGACCGGGTCCACGAACGGGTCAGCGTCCGGGGGCGGTGCCAGGCCCCAGGCGACGGTGTCGCTCTCGGCGGCCGGCAGCCCGAGCCAGGTGTGCAGCCCGAGCCGGTCCGCGACGGTGTCGGCGAAGAACGCGCCGGGCAGTTGGCCGGTGATGCGGTGAATCACCTCGCCGACCAGCCAGCCGTAGGTCATCGAGTGGTACCCGTGCGCCGTACCCGGCTCCCACAGCGGGGCCTGCGCCTCGATCGCCTTGACCACCGGATCCCACGCCAGCACCTCGTCGAGGGTCAGCGGCCGGTCCACAGCGGGCAGACCTGCCTGGTGCGTGAGCAGCCAGCGCACCCTGATGTCCGCCTTGCCGCGCTGTCCGAACTCCGGCCAGTAGCGCGTCACGGGAGCGTCGAGGTCGAGCCGGCCCTGTTGGGCCAGCAGGTAGGCGCAGATCGCCAGGATCCCCTTGGTGCAGGAGAAGACGACGACCGGCGTGTGCGCGTCCCACGGTCGCCCGGTACGGGTGTCGGCCACCCCGCCGTACAGGTCGACGACCTTGCGGCCCCGCGCGTAGACGGTGACCGCGGCGCCGACCTCTCCCCGGGAGGTGAAGTTGTCGCGGAAGACGTCGGCGACGCGCCCGAAGCGATCGTCGACGTCGCCGTGGATCTGCGGCTGTGTGACCACTGCCTACCCCTTCACTGACCCTTGGATCAGGGCCTTGATGAACTGTCGCTGGAAGATCAGGAACACGATGAGGGTCGGGGTGAGGATCAGCAGCGACCCGGCACACAGCAGCACCAGGTCGGTGCCCCACTGGCCCTGGAACGCTCCGAGCGCCCCGGCCATCGTGCGTTTGCTGGCGTCGTCCACGAGGACGATGGCGAGCAGGAACTGGTTCCACGTCCAGAGGAACATCAGAATCGTCAGCGAGGCGATCGCCGGCCGGGCGAGCGGCACCTGGACCCGCCAGAACAACTGCCACGTGCTGCTGCCGTCCACCCGGGCCGCCTCGGACAACTCGACAGGCACGTTGGTGAAGTGCGCCCGCATCCAGAACACCGCGAACGGCATGTACAGCCCGATCAGCGGCAGGATGATGGCCCAGCGGGTGTTGAGCAGCCCGAGGTCCTGCATCTGGTAGTAGAGCGGCGTGACCACGGCCTCGAACGGCAGGGTCAGACCCAGCAGGAAGAGACCGAAGACGAGTCGGCCACCGGGGACCCGCAGCTGACCGAGCCCGAAGCCGGCCATGGTCGCGATGAGCACCGACACCGGTACGACACCGGCCACGATGAGCAGGCTGGAGCGGAGCAGGGCGCCCATGTTCGCGGCGGTGAAGGCGTCGGCGAAGTTCCCCCACTGCGGGTCCGACGGCCACTCCAGGCCGCTGGGCACTGTGCCCCGGGGCTGCAACGCCGCCGAGAGCATGCTCACGAACGGCAGCAGGGTGACGACGATCAGGGCGATCAGGAAGACCCGGCCGGTCAGCTGTTCGCGTCGGCTCAGGTTCACGGCTTCTCCCCTCGGCTCAGGCGCTGGATCGGCAGCACACACGCCAGCACGAGCAGCATGAGCACTACAGCGAGCGCCGAGGCTAGCCCCACCTGCCGCTGCGAGAAGGCCAGCCGGTAGATCTCCAGGCCCGGCACTGTGGTCTGGAGGCCGGGGCCACCGCTGGTGGAGATGTAGACGATGTCGAAGCTCGCCAGCGCCGCGATGATCGTGACGGTGAGGCAGACGCCGATCTCCTGGCGCAGGCTGGGCAGGGTCACAGCGAGGAACTCGCGGACCGGACCGGCACCGTCGAGGCGGGCGGCCTCGTACAACGCCGGATCGATCTTGCTCATGCCGGTGACCAGCAGAATCGTGCAGAGACCGAGCAGGACCCAGGCCCCGATGACGCCGACGGCAGGCAGCGCCGTGTCGAAGTCGCCGAGCCAGGCACGAGCGACGCCACCCAGCCCGACCGCGCGCAGCGCCTGGTTGACCAGACCGTTCGACGAGAGCAGCCAGCTCCACGCGATGCCCGCCGCCACCAGGGGGATGACCTGCGGCAGGAACAGGATGGTCCGGACGACGGTGCCGAACGCGCCGGTGGTGATCCGGCGAACCATGCTCGCCACCAACAGCCCGAGCGCTACGGGAATGAAGCTGAAGAAGACGATCAGCACTATCGCGTTGCCGATGATTTTCAGCAGGTCGCTGTCGGTGAAGACGGTGAGGTAGTTGTCAAGGCCCACCCAGCGGGCCACCCCGATGCCGTTCCAGTCGTAGAGCGAGTACTGAAGCGTCAGGACGAGCGGGCGCAGCACGAACACCGCGTACATCACCAGGGCGGGCAGGACGTACAACCAGCCCGTCCCGGCCGCGCGGGCCCACCGGAATCGGTGGGCCCGCGTGGGGGTGGGGCGGGCGCGACGATCGTCACGCCCGGTTGGTGCGCTGCCGAGGGCAGACGTCATCGGGACAGTTCCTTCTGATACTCGGCCTGGACCGCCTTCACGTACCCCTCGGGCGTCTGCTGACCGGCGATCAGCTTCTGCATCTCCGGCGTGATAGCGGCGGCGAAGATGCCGCCGGTCGCGTTCGCCGTGAAGTCCACAGCGCCGTTCTCCGCGCCGAGTTGCTGCGACGCCTTCAGGGTCTCGGCCAGCACCGTGTTCGGGGCAGCGCTCGGCACCGGCAGGTCACTCGGGCCGCCGGGGCTGGAGCCGCCGACGGTCACCGAGATCTCGCGGGCCTTGGCGTTGGTGTGCACCCAGTTCAGGAAGTACGCGGCGGCGTCCGGGTTCTTGGCCTTGGCGGAGACGCCGAAGGTGTTGGGGGCGGACATCGCCACGTGCTTCCCACCGGGAGACTCGGTGGGGAAGAGAAAGAAACCGACGTTGCCGGGCATCGACTTGTCGAGGTTGGCCGACTCCCAGTCGCCGTTGAACATGAACAGGCCGTTGCCCTTCTGGAACTCCCCCACCATGCCCGCGTAGTCCAGGGCGTTGGCGTCCTTGGTGAAGTAACCGGCCTGGGCCCACTTCTGGATGGTCTGGGTGGCCTTCAGGGCGGCCGGGGTGTCGAACGTGGCCCCCGGCTTCTGGAAGATCCAGTCGGCGACCTGGGTCGGGTCGCCGAACTGGTTCTGTAGCGCCTGGTGCGGGAAGTTGATGCCCGCGGTGTTCTTGTTGAACTGCATGATCGGCTGGACCCCGCCGGTCTTCGCCTTGGCCAGCAGCTCCTCGAACTCGGCGACAGTGGTCGGCGGCTGGGTCATGCCGATCTGACTGGCCAGCTTCTTGTTGTAGAAGACGCCGGTGACGCTGTAGCCGAGCCCCATGCCGTACAGCGAGCCGGTGCCCCGGGTGTTCTCGCCGACGCGCAGCTGCATGAGCTGCGAGGCGGGGAACTTGTCCCAGCCGTACGCGGTGAAGTACGGGTCGAGGTTCTTGAGCAGGTCGTCCTTGACCAGGTCGACCATGGTCGGGAGCCGGATGATGTCGGGCGAGTTGTCCGAGGCCATCACCCGGGGAGCGTTCTCCACGATCACCGTGAACTGGTCCTCACGGATGTTGAACTTGACGTTCGAGTGCTGCTTGGAGAACTCGTCGGCCAACGCCTTGGCCAGCGGGAAGCCGGTCTCGGCGTACATGTCCAGGGTGATCGGGTCGGTGCCCAGCTCCGTCTTGACGGCGGCATCGGACTTCTGGGTCGACGACCGGTCCTCGCCCGGCGCGCTACAGGCCGTCGCGGTCATCCCCACCGCGAGCAACGACGCGAGGAGCACAGTTCTCCGTCGCGGAAACTTTGTCAGCAATTCTGTCATTTCATGACTCCTTGACATCTCCACGCGTCCCGCGACCCATGGCCGCGCGACGGCTCCACCGGGACCACCGCGACCGGGTGGCCGCCACGACACGTACGCCGTGACAGTCGCCCGGGCGCAGCACCCGTACCGTCAGCAGAAAAGAACCCGGCACGGCCACCGAAGGCGCCTCTGGATGCACCAGAAGTGGTCGCTAAACTGATTTAGCAGAGCATGCGCGTGGCACGGGGAGCTGTCAAGGACTACTTGGCAACGGTGCGGAAACGTCGGGTTCACACCGCGCCGACGTGACCGGCGCTCGTTCCCGGACGGCGACGCATCATGATGGGCGGGAGCGGCGCCTGTGGCACCGCGCCTGATTCGGAGGACTGATGGGCCGCAACAGAGCAACACTCGCCGACGTCGCGCGCAGAGCCGGGCTGTCCAAGACCGCCGCGTCGATGGTGCTCAACGGCAGGGAGGGCACCCGGCTCTCGGCCGAGGCGCACCAGCGGGTGTTCGCCGCCGCCGAGGAACTCGGCTACCGGCCCAACCTCGCCGCGCGCAGCCTGCGCACCCGCAAGACAGCCACCATCGCGTTCGTCTCCGACATCGTGGCCACCACCCGGTTCGCCGGCGACCTCATCCGCGGCGCCCTCGACGCCGCCCGCGAACGGGACCACGTCCTGCTCATCACCGAGACGCAGGGCGACGCCACCTTCGAGCAGTACGCCATCGAGGCCGTCCTGGACCGGCAGGTCGACGGGGTGATCTACGCGGCGATGGCGACCCGACGGCTGACGGTGCCCGCGGCCATCCTCGGCGGCCCGGTGGTGCTGCTCAACGCCACCAGCCCCGACGGCCTGCCCAGCGTGGTCCCCGACGACGAGGGGGCCGGACGCTCCGTCGCCGGCGCCCTGCTGGAGCTCGGCCACCGCGACGCGATCGCGCTCATCGGGCGCAACCGACTCAAGGAGGACGACCCGGAGGTCTCGCTCGCCGCCCGCGCCCGCCTGCACGGCATCCAACAGACGCTGGACGAGGCGAAGGTCCGCCTCCTGGCCGAGTGTTTCTGCACCGAGTGGTTGCCCGAGCACGGGTACGCGGCCATGCGCAGCCTGCTGAGCAAGCCGAAGCGACCCAGCGCGATCATCTGCATGAACGACCGGCTGGCCTTCGGCGCCTACCAGGCACTCGGCGAGGCGGGGCTGACCGTCCCGGAGGACATCTCGGTCATCTCGTTCGACGACGACCCGATCGCCGCCTGGTTGCGTCCCAGCCTGGCCACCACCGCGCTACCGCACGAGCAGATGGGGCGGCGAGCTGTCGAGCTACTCCTGGACGGGGGCGCCGCCGAACCCTCGCTCGTTCCGATGCCCCTGCGCCGACGCCGGTCCCTCGCGCCACCGGCCGGCTGACCACCGGCCCTCCGATCCGTGCCGACGGCTTGAGCTTTGACCGACGCTAAAACGGTTTAGTGCTAGGTTTCCGTCCATGCTTCGTCTACCCGACCACTGGGTGTGGGACAGCTGGTACGCGCGGGACGACAACGGCCTCTGGCACGTGTTCTTCCTGCGCGCGTCCCGCGCCCTGCACGACCCGCACCGCCGCCACCGCCGGGCCGGCATCGGCCACGCCGTCTCGACGGACCTGCGCTCGTGGCGCCTGGTCGCCGACGCCGTGGTCCCCGCCGACGCGCCCAGCTGGGACGACCTGGCGACCTGGACGGGCTGCACGGTCCGCGGGCCGGACGGACGGTGGTACCTGTTCTACACCGGGGTCAGTCGTGCGGAGGACGGGCTCGTCCAACGCATCGGACTGGCTGTCTCCGACGACCTCATGACCTGGCACCGGCACGGCACCGAACCGGTCGTCCAGGCCGACCCCACCTGGTACGAGCTGCTTAACAAGGAGCTGTGGTACGAGCAGGCGTGGCGTGACCCGTGGGTGTTTCCCGACCCCGACGGCGAGGGGTGGCACATGCTCATCACCGCCCGCGCCAACACCGGTCCGGCGAACACCCGTGGCGTCGTCGGCCACGCCACCTCCACCGACCTCGTCACCTGGACCGTCGCGCCGCCGCTGTCGACTCCGGCCGGCTTCGGTCACCTGGAGGTGCCCCAGGTGGCGGTCCTCGACGGGCAGCCGCTGCTGCTCTTCTCCGCCGAGGCCACCGGCAGCGCTCGGCACGACGACCACCGGATCTGGGTGGCGACCGGCGAGACCACCCTCGGGCCGTGGGACATCGCGTCCGCCCAGCCGTTCGCCCACCCGCACCTGTACGCGCCTCGGCTGGTCCCCGGACCCGCCGACGGCTGGTCCCTCATCGGCTTCCTCGACCACGTCGACGAAACGTTCGTCGGGGAACTCACCGATCCCATCCCGGTCCGCTACGAGGCCACCACCGGGTTGACGGTGGACCCGGCGAGGGCGAACGTGGCGCGCTAGACCGGACGGGTCCGGGCCGGAGGCGTCACGCCCCCGGCCCGGACCCGTCGGTGTCCAGCTACTGGATCAGCTGCGCAGCTGCCACTGCTGGTTGGTGCCGCCGCTGCAGGCCCAGAGGATCAACTTCGTGCCGTTCGCCGTAGCGGCGCCGTTGGCGTCCAGGCAGAGACCCGACTGCACTCCCGTGATCGTGCCGTTGGCGTTGACGTTCCACTGCTGGTTGGTGCCACCGTTGCAGTCCCAGATCACCACTGCGGTGCCATTGGTGGTGCCCTGGCCGGAGGCGTCCAGGCACTTGGTGCCGTAGACCATGAGCTGCCGGCTCGCGGTGTGGGTCCACCGCTGGTTGGCGACGTTGCTGATGCAGTCCCAGATCTGGGCCTGCGTGCCGTTGGTCGTGCTGGAGTTGCCGATCTCGGCGCAGCGGCCCGACTGGGCGCCCACGATCTGCACGTTCGTCGGGTTGGTGCTGCCGCCGCTCTGCACACCAGCCGTGTTGATCACCGTCTGCGCGCCCGACGGCCAACTGCCGTTGCTGACAGTGACGTTGCTGTTGACCACGTTGCCGCGGTCGCCGTTCGTCACGTTCGTGCTGCCGTTGGTCGACCAGTTGTTGGTAACGGTGAAGTTGCCCATGTTCTCGGCGTAGTAGTAGTTGGCGGTCGCCCAGGTGCCGGTGGAGGAGAACACGTTGTTACGGGCGGTGTAGTAACGCGAGCCCTCGTCGAAGTAGAGCCCGAACCAGCCGTTGGTCCGCAGGCAGTAGTTCTGGGTGATGGACCCACCGGGGTTCGCCGACAGCGTGTAGATGCACCCACCGTCGGTCATCTGCTGCATGACGTCGTGCACGTAGTTGCCGACGACCTGGTTGTTGGCAGCGGTGGTCGCCGTCGTGTACCGCGGCTGATAGTTGTACAGGCCACGGTTGGCGTAGTGCTGGCTACCGCCGGCGTCGTTGGCGCCCCAGCCGTAGCCGACCGACAGACCGGTGTACGGCATGTTGTAGACCTCGTTGTGCGAGACCAGCGAGGTGTTCACGTAGGTCGTCAGGATCGAGACGACACCGCGGTACTCCAGACCGAGATCGTGCACCTTGTTGTTGCTGATGGTGACGTTGCGGTTGACCATCCGCTGGTCGCTGGGGTGGTGGGCGTCGGCGCGTACGCCGCCGACCACGACGCCACCGGCGGAGTTGCGGGCGATCTCCGAGCGGGTGACGGTGATGTTGTTGGCCCCCAGGCCGACGCCGCTGGCGTGGGCGTTGGCGTCGTTGCCGATGCCGATGGCCGTCTGCCCGAGGTTGACGAACTGGGAGTCACTGAAGCTGATGGTGTTGGCGGCGGAGACCTGCACCGCGGCCGGCATCTGCGCCCAGCTCGGGCGGGTGGCCTCGAACAGCGGGCAACCCTCCTGGCAGGAGGTCAGCGCGTCCGACGGGCGGGCCCAGGAACCGACGATGTGCGCGCCGGTCTGCTGGTCGGCGAAGCCGTTGCTGCTGCTCGGGCCGAGCCAGCTGGTGCCGGTGAAGGTGATCCCGCTGAACGAGATGTGGTGCGCGGGCGCGTCGTAGGTGCCGCCGACGTTCACCAGGGACTGCAACTGCGGCAGCTCCACGCTGACCGAGCTCATGTTCTGTCCGCTCAGCGGAATGTAGTTGAGCTGGCCGTTGGTCGGGTTGAGATACCACTCCCCCGCCGAGTCCAGGAACTCGTACGCGTTGGCCAGGTAGAACGGGCCCGCCCGGTGCGGGCGCGACAGCGTGTCGAAGCCGAAGGTGTTGTTGTTCCAGGCGGGCTGCTGCATCGTCAGGAAGTTGCCGCTGATGCTCTGCACCGGCGAGTACCGGTCGGTGAACGAGCCGACGCTCTCCACCTCGACCCGGTTCTGGTTGCCGAGGTTGTTGAGGTAGTTGAGCCCGCTGTTGGTGAACCGCATGCCGGACGTGGTGAAGGTGAAGTCGGAACGGTTCACGGCCGTGCGTGCCCGGGTGGCGACGGCCCCGTTGACGTAGAGCTGACGGGAGTCGAGCCCGGCGGGAACGTTGGCCCGCCAGATGTTCTTGCCGGAGTCGACGAGCGACCAGCCGGTGACCGCCCGGGCGCCGGTGATCGTCGGACGCGCGCCGGAGGCCGCCCGCCAGATCACCTGATAGCCGTTGTTGCCCGAGTCGGCGGCGGTGAACCGCAGCGGCGACGAGAGCCGGTAGGCGCCGTTCGCCAACTCGACGACGATGTCACCGGACATCGCGCTGTTGATCGCCCGCACCGCGGTCTGGGCGGCGCCCAACGAACACGGTTGGCTGGCGGAACACGTGGTGCCGGTGCCGGAGGGCGACGCGTAGAGGGTGGTGGTGGCCGCGAGGGCCGGGGAGGCCGAGGCGGTCACCGCGACCACTGCGGTCACCGCTGTCGCGGCGGCGCCGGCCAGCAGTCGGCGCAGCGACGAAAGGGACGAGGACACGGGACGGTGCTCCTGACGTGAGAACGGGGTGGGGGTGGTGGAACGGCCTCGACCAGCGCGGGGGGGGTGGCTGCTCGGGGGTGTTATCCGAGGATCTCCCGGAGATGACGCAGGCCGTCCGTGGCGAGACGGTCCTGCGAGGGGGCCAACGGACGCCAGATCGCCGCGGCGGTGGCGATGGCATCGTTCTCCGCCGTGAACGACTCGATGCAGATCGCGCCCTGGTAGCCGGTGTCGCGCAGGACGGCGAAGAAGCGGGGCCAGTCGAAGTGGTCAGCGCCGGGAGCGCCCCGGTTGGTGCCGCTGACCTGGACGTGCTTGATGTGCGGGCCGGCGACCGCGAGGGCCGCGTAGGGGTCCGCCTCCTCGATGTTCATGTGGTAGGTATCGATCATGATGCCGACGTTCGGCGGTAGCCCGTCGATCAACTCGATCGTCTGCTCGATGGTGTTGACGACGCTCGTCTCGTAGCGGTTCAACGCCTCGACACCGATGCTCACGCCCACCTCGCCGGCCTGCTCGGCCACCGGCGCCAGGGCCCGCCGGAAATCCGCGTAGCAGGCCGCGCGTGCCGCCGCCGACATCCGCCAGGTGCGGCCGACCGAGGCGTACGCGGGGCCGCCGACGCAACCAGCGCCGACGGCCGCCGCGCTCGCCACGCAGCCCTTGAGGTACGCCACCGTCGACTCGACGACCGCCGGTGCGGCGTCGACCAGTTCCCGCCCCGGCGGGGTGACCGCACAGACACCGGCGGCGACGAGGCCGTGCGCCGCCAACAGGTCCCGGGTACGGATCGGGTCCCAGTCGCCAGGCTGCTCGATCGGCAACTCGACCGCGTCGAAGCCGAACGCGGCGATCCGCGGAATCAGCTTGGCCAGGGCCTCGTCGTCGACCGGCGAGGCCCAGACCCAGGGGTTGACGCCGATGGCGTACATCGGGCTCCTACTTCCAGCGCTGCGGGTAACCGGGCAGGTCGGTGCAGCCGCACATCGCGTAGTGCAGCGGCGGCATGCCCGCGTCGAGGTACTGGTCGAGGTTGTCCTGGGTGACGGTCGGCTGCGGCAGCTTCCACGGGTTGGAAACCTGCTGACCGTCGAGGATCCGCAGCGCCGCGATGATCGGCGTACGCCACTGGTAGGTCGGGTAGGTCGGCGCGATCGCCGTGAGCTTCTTGTCCTTCCAGATCTTCAGGAAGTCGAGTTGGTCCTCGCCATTCATCGGAGGAACCGGCTTGCCCGCGTCCTGGAACGCCTCGACCGCCGCGACGGCCACCGCTCCGGCGTCCATCCAGACGCCGTCGATGGTGCCGTACCGCTGGATGTAGTCGTCGACGATCTTCTTGGTCTTGGCCGGATCGCCATCGGTGAACTCGACACCGACGACGTCGACCTTCGCCTTGTCGAACGCTACCTTCGCCGCCGACCAGCGAGTCTCCAGGACGTCGACGCCGGGCAGGATCCGCAGGGCGAGGACCTTGCCGCCGGGCTTCATCTTCTGGCTGACGAACTCGGCCCCGACGTGGCCGAACCCGTAACCGCCGATGGGGTTGATGAACGTCACCGGGCACTTCGTGTCGACCCCACGGTCGAAGACGACGACCGGCAGCCCGGCCTTGCAGGCTGCCTCGACGGCTGGGGTGAGGGTGGCGGTGGTGTTCGGCGAGACGATGAGCGCGTCGCAGCCCTTACCGAGCAGATCGTTGATGTCCGCGATCTGCTTCTGGTCCTTGCCCTCGGCGTCGACGTGCACGAACTCCTTGATCCGGCTCTTCTGCGCCTCGACCTCTGCCTGCATGGTCTTGAAGCCGACCTGCCGCCAGGGGTTGTTCAGCGCCGCGTTCGAGAAGCAGATCTTGTGTGGACCGGCCTTCTTGAACTTGGCGGTGTCGACCATCGTGGGGTTGAGCACCTGCTCCCACGGCTTGTCGGCAGGGCCCGTCGGTGCCGCGTCGAGCAGCGCCAACTCGGCGTCGTAGTCGGCCTGCACGAAGAACTTCGACTGGTCCCCGGTGCCGGAGCCAGTGGCGGCGGATGCACTTCCCGACGGGCCGGCGGCCGGCTCGTCGGTGGCACAGGCGGCGAGGGACAGCACTGTGACAGCGGCAATCGCCGCCATGGAACGTCGCACTATGGTTTCCCCTTTATCTCGAAGAAGAACGCGTTGCCGAGACCGCCACCGCGAGCAGGATGATCCCGCCCTGGACGGTCGATCTGAGGGCGCCGGAGACGCCGTAGAAATTCATGAGGGCGAACAGCAGTTCGAGGGTCAGCGCGCCGAGCATCGCCCCGACGACAGCGCCGCGACCCCCGCCGAGGGCCACCCCACCGAGGACGACAGCGGTGATCGCGCCGAACTCCAGACCCGCGCCGGCCTGGAACGACACGCCGCTGTAGCCGCCCAGCAGAATCGCCGCCACCGCCGCCGCGAGCCCGCTGAGGATGAAGGCGAAGGTGCGGGTACGCCACACGCGTACACCGCTGAGCTCGGCGGTGCGCGGGTTGTCGCCGACGGCGACCAGCGTCCGGCCGAAGTCGGAACGCATCAGCAGCACGGCCGCCACCGCCAGGACCACCAGGACCAGCAGCGCGTACGGCACACGGCCCAGCAGAGGCACGTCCTCGAAGGCCCGTCGGCCGAACCGTCGGAACTCCTCGGAGAGCCCGCCCTTCGGTGCGCCGTCGGACCACAGGTAGACAGCGCCGACGAGGATCAGGAACATGCCGAGGGTCGTGATGAACGACGGCACCCGCAGCCGTGTCGTGATCAGGCCGTTGACCAACCCGACCAGTGCCCCGAAGGCGAGCAGGAGCAGCACCACCGGCCAGGTACGCGACGGGTCGCTGTCGATCAGCCGGGCGGCGACCACCACCTGAGCGGTGACCAGGGAACCGACCGAGAGGTCGAACTCGCCGGACACGATCACGAAATACTGGCCGGCGGCGAGCAGGATGATCGGCGCCGAACGACCGAGGAAGGACATCAGCGACTGCGGGGCCAGGAAGTCGGGCTGCCGGATGCCGACGAGCACCAACAGCACCGCGAGGATCGCGAGGATCGGCAGGACACCACCGGGACGCACCCGCGGCAGACGCAGCGGCAGGGAACGGGGCTGGACGGTCTGCATGGCTAGGCCGCCTTTCGCATGGCCCGGCGGGCGTAGACGGCGACCGCGGCGATGATGATGACGCCCCGGATCACCTGCTTGAAGAAGGCGTCGACCTCGAGCTGGTTGAAGATGGCGTCGATGCTGGCCAGCAGCACCACGCCACCGACAGTGCCGATGACACCGCCACGCCCACCGGCGAGGGCGGTACCGCCGATCACCACAGCGGCGATCGACTCCAGGTCGTAGAGGCCCTCGGTGCCGACGCGCGGGGCGCCCGAGCCGAGCCGACTGGCGAGGTAGATGCCGGCGAGCCCCGCGCACATCGAGCACAGCACGTGGGCGGTGACGAGGACCCGGTCGTTGCGGACGCCGGAGAGCCGGGCCACCTCCGCATCCCCGCCGACGGCGACCAGGTGGTGACCGAAGCGGGTCCGCGAGAGCGCGAACCAGGCTGCCGCGGTGACAGCTATCAGCAGCAGGAACGACACCGGCACCGGCCCGACGCGCTGATAACCGAGCGCCTGCACCAGCGAGGGTGCCGTGGTGCCGGCCGGGCCGTCGTAGCCGTTGTCGAGGTAGCCCTTGAGCAGCAGCCCGACGCCGAGGGTCGCGATGAACGCGTTGACCCGGAACCTGGTCACGAGGAGCCCGTTGAGCAGCCCGACACCGGCGCTGACGACAAGCACCAGGCCGATCGCCGGCAGCACCGCGCCGTCGCTGCCGTTCATCGTCTCGGCCGCGACGAGGGTGCTGAGGCTGATCACGTACGCCACCGAGAGGTCGAGCGAGCCCCCCAGGATGACCAGGGTCTGCCCCACCGCGACCAACCCGAGGCCGGCGGCGACGTGCAGCAGGCTCACAGTCGTCGACTGGTTGAAGAGCTGACCACCGTCGAGCAGGACGACCAGCCAGCCGATCGCCAGGGTCAGGGTCAGGGCCACGAACACGCCCGGTACCGAACGCCGGGCCGGCAACAGCGACAGAGCGCTCACTGGGCCACCTCGGTTCGCGACTGCGGGGCTCGCAAACCCGACTCACTCCTCGCGCTCACTGGGCCTTCTCCCGTACGGTGCCGACCGCCAACGCGACGACCTCCTCCTCGGTCGCGCCGGCGGGCAGCTCGCCCGCGACGTGGCCGTCCCGCATGACGACGATCCGGTCACTCATCCCCAGCAGCTCCGGTAGATCGGACGAGATCATCAGCACGGCCGCGCCGTCACGGGCGAGGCGGCGGACGAGGTCGTGAATGGCTGACTTCGCGCCCACGTCGATGCCCCGGGTCGGCTCGTCGAAGAGCAGGATCCGCGGGTTGAGCGCGAGCCATCGGGCCAGCACGACCTTCTGCTGGTTGCCGCCGGACAGAAAGCGGATCTCCTGGTCGTCGCCGGCGCCGCGGATCTCCACGGCGGCCAGCAACTCGCGTACGCGGGCGGTCCTCGCGGCCCGGCCGGACCGGGCGGCGAAGACGGCCCGACTGGCGAGCAGCGCGTTGTCCAGTACCGACTGCCGGGGGACGATCCCCTCGCCCTTGCGGTCCTCGGTGACGTAGGCGATGCCGGCCCGCATGGCGGTGCGGGGTGAGCGCAGTCGGACCGGCCGGTCGTCGAGCGTGACGTCGCCGGTCGTGAACGGCGACACCCCGAAGATCGCGCGGGCCAGCGCCGAGCGTCCGGAGCCCTGGAGGCCGCCGATGCCGAGCACCTCGCCGGCGCGCAATTGGAGGTTGACGTCGCGCAGCTTCCGGTTGCCAGCGTCGCGGAGGTTGAGCCGCACCGGGCCCCGGTCCTCGGGAGCGGCCCGGTCCGGGTAGTAGCTGGACAGTTCCCGGCCGACCATGTGCCGCACCAACTCGTCGGCGGTGGTGCTCGCGGTGTCCACAGTGGTGACCCGGCGGCCGTCCTTGAGCACTGTGATCCGACCGGACAGGTCGAAGACCTCGGCGAGCCGGTGCGAGACGTACAGCAAACCGATGCCCCGCTCCTGGAGTCGGCGCACCAGCCCGTAGAGCAACTCGACCTCGTGGTCGGCGAGCGCGGCGGTCGGCTCGTCCATGATGAGCAGCCGCGCGTCCAGGGCGAGGGCCTTGGCGATCTCGACGACCTGCTGCTGTGCGACGCCCAACTGTCCCACCCGGGCGTCGGCCGGCAACGTGGTCTCACCGATCGAGGCCAGCAGCCGCGTGGTGCGGTCGAGCATTCCACGACGATCGACGAGCCCGCGTCGGACCGGCTCGTGCCCCAGGTAGACGTTCTCCGCGACGGTGCGCTCCGGGAGAAGGTTGAACTCCTGGTGGATGATGCCGATGCCGGCCCGCTGCGCGTCGCGTGGACCACGGAACGTACGCGTCGCACCGGCGAACTCGACAGTGCCGCCGTCCGGGGCGTGCCCGCCCGAGACGATCTTCATGAGGGTCGACTTCCCGGCACCGTTCTCACCGACGACGGCGTGCACCTCGCCCGGCGCGACATCGAGGTCGACACCATCGAGAACGCGGACTCCGAGGAAGGACTTGCCGATGCCCCGAAGGGTGAGAAGCGGCGTCGGCGGCGGATCTGACATCCCGAAGGCCCTCACAGACAGTAATGATAGATATATTTGGATGCCACACTACGGCGGCTTCAAGGCGCTGAACAACAAGCTTTCGTGGCAACAACCACGACTTACGTTCTTGCGGTGCAAACATTCCCTTGACATCGACGAAACATCACACGTATGAAGATAGATGTTTGGATGCGGGTCCGCAATCCTCGATCAAGTCCGACTGCCAGGTCGGGCCGGGATCGACAGGCGGCGCCGCAGCAAGGGAGCCGAGCACGGACGTCGTTCACCGGGCAGGACGTCGGACGTTACTTTGTTGATTGACAGCCATCGATCTCTGGCTCATCCTGACCTCGTGGACCACGGGACGAGAACCACAGCCACCATCACGCTGTGTGACGTCTCGCAGGTCTGACTGCCGTTGCGGCGAACGGCATGAGGACAGACCAGCGCGCCCGTGTCCCCGCACGTGTCCAGGGTCAACCTGACGCGTGGTAGGGCCCCGTGGTCGCAATCCCTACGCCCGCCCAACCTAGGAGACGGCATGCGTCGCAACACATTGCTCATCTCGGTGATCGCCGGCTTGTTGCTGGCGCTCGGACTCGCTCCACCCGCTTCGGCGGCCCCGGCCTTCCGGGCCCTGGTGTTCAGCAAGACCACCGGCTACCGGCACGACTCGATCCCGGCTGGGATCAGCATGCTCCAGCAGCAGGCCTCCGCGAACAACTTCGAGATGGTGGCGACCGAGGACTCGAGCGTCTTCACCGCCGCCAACCTGGCGACCTTCGACGTGATCGTCATGCTCCAGACCTCCGGCATGGTCTGGACCTCGGCGGCGCAGCGCCAGGCGGTGGAGGGTTACCTCGCCAGCGGCAAGGGCATCGTAGCCATCCACAACGCCCTCGACATGGGCATCGAGTCCGAGTACCCGTGGTGGGACCAGACCATCAACGCCGGCGCCCACATGCCCGAGCACTCCCCCGGCGTGCTCCAGGGCACCGCCATCGTCGCCGACAAGAAGCACCCGTCGACGGCCAGCCTGCCGGACCGGTGGACCCGCAGCGAGGAGTGGTACAACTTCGACGCCAACCCGCGCGGCAAGGTGCACGTGCTGGTGACCGCCGACGAGCGCACCTACAACCCGGGATCCCGGGCAATGGGCAACGACCACCCGATCTCCTGGTGCCGCGACACCGGCGGCGGGCGGGTGTGGGCCACGGCGATGGGCCACGCTATCGCCTCCTACAGCGAGGCGAACTTCCAGAACCACGTGCTCGGCGGCATCAAGTGGGCGGCCGGTAACGCCGCCGGAGACTGCGGCGGCACCGTGTGGGGCAACTTCGAGAAGCGCACCCTCGACGACAACACCGTCGACCCGATGGCGATGGGCGTGGCCCCGGACGGCCGCGTCTTCTACGTCCAGCGCGGCGGCCAGGTGAAGATCTTCAAGCCCTCCACCAACAGCACCGTCACCGCCGGCACCCTCAGCGTCTACACCGGTGGCGAGGACGGCCTCACCGGCATGGCGTTGGACCCCAACTTCGCCACGAACGGGTACATCTACCTGTACCACTCGCCGGCGAGCAGCAGCACCGACGTCAACCGGGTCTCCCGTTACACGGTCAGCGGTGACACGCTGAACACGTCGAGCGGTGTGACGATCATCGACATCCCGGCGTACCGGGACCGGACGTTCCCCGAGCCCGGCCACACCGGCGGCTACATCAAGTTCGGTCCGGACGGCAACCTCTACATCGGCACCGGCGACGACACGCCGCCGAACCTCGACCCCAACTGGCAGGGCTACGCCCCGCTGGACTGGCGCTCGGGCAAGTCCAACCTGGACGCCGCCCGCAGCGCGGGTAACACGAACGACCTGCGCGGCAAGCTGCTGCGCATCCGGCCCGGGGCCAGCGGCAGCTACACCATCCCGAGCGGCAACCTCTACCCGCAGGGCACGGCCCAGACCAAGCCGGAAATCTACGCGATGGGCTTCCGCAACCCGTTCCGCTTCTCGATCGACCCGGCCAACGGCTGGGTCTACCTGGCCGACTACGGGCCGGACCGCAACCCGCCCACCACCAACCGGGGTCCGGAGGGCCTGGTCGAGCTGAACGTCATCAAGACGCCCGGCAACTACGGCTGGCCGTTCTGCCACGGCAACAACCAGCCGTACGCGCCGTACAACCCGGACACCGGCGTGGTCGGCGCGAAGTTCAACTGCTCGGCACCGGTCAACAACTCGCCGAACAACACCGGTCTGACCAGCCTGAAGCCGGTCGTCATGCCGAACATCTGGTACGGCTACCCGGCCTCGACGACCTTCCCGGAGCTCGGCTCCGGCGGCTCGGCGCCGATGGGCGGCCCGGTCTACCGGTACGACGCGTCGAACCCGTCCGCGACGAAGTTCCCGCCCTACTACGACGGGGTGCACTTCTTCTACGAGTGGGCGCGCAACTACATCAAGGAGGTGCACTTCGACTCCTCCTCGGCGGTCACCCGCACCAACCCGTTCCTGTCCGGCACTGGCTTCAACAAGCCGATGGACATGGAGTTCGGCAAGGACGGTTCGCTCTACCTGCTGGAGTGGGGCACCAACTTCGGCGGCGGCAACAGCGACTCCGGGCTCTACCGGATCGACTACATCCAGGGCGGCCGGTCCCCGATCGTCAAGGCCACCGGCACGCCCACCAGCGGCAGCGCGCCGCTGACGGTCCAGTTCAGCAGCGCTGGCACGTCCGACCCGGACGGCAACACGCTGAGCTACCTGTGGACGTTCGGCGACGGCACCACCTCGACGGCGGCCAACCCGTCGAAGGTGTACACCTCCAACGGCAACTACACCGCCCAGTTGAAGGTCACCGACAGCACCGGCAAGACCGGCTTCGCCAACGTGCCGATCACCGTCGGCAACAGCGCCCCGGTGGTCACCATCACCACACCGGGCAACGGCGGCATGCTGACCTTCGGTGACAAGGTGTCGTACCAGATCACCGTGACCGATCCGGACGGCGGAACGGTCGACTGCTCGAAGGTGTTCCTCAACCCGGCGCTGGGTCACGACGACCACGCGCACGAGACCACCGAGTATCCCGGCTGCTCGGGCACCATCTCCACCGACCTGCTCGGCGGGCACCCCGATGGCGCCAACCTGTTCTACGTGCTGAACGCGCGGTACACCGACAACGGCGGCTCGGGCGGCGGGTCTCCGCTCACCGGCACCGCACAGGCGATCCTGCAGCCGAAGCACAAGCAGTCCGAGTACTTCAGCAGCCAGTCCGGCATCCGGGTCATCGACCAGGCCGCGGCGGAGAGCACCAAGCGCATCGGTGACATCTCCTCGAACGACTGGATCGCGTTCAGCCCGATGAACCTGTCCGGTATCTCCACAGTGAGCTACCGGGTGTCGTCGCCCTCCGGCGGCGGTTCGATCGAACTGCGGTCCGGCTCGCCGACCGGGACGCTGCTGGCCACCACCACGGTGCCCAGTACCGGTGGCTGGGACAACTACCAGTCCACGACCCCGGTGAGCGTCGCCGCCAGCAGTGGGGCACAGACGCTCTACATGGTGTTCAAGAACGCCAACAACTCGTTCGACCTGGACTCGCACACCTTCGGCGGGAACGGCGTCGGGACACCCGGCACCGGCACCGGCACCGGGTTGGCGGGCAAGACCTACACGGTCACCGCGCAGCACAGCAACAAGCTGATGGACGTCAGCGGGGTCTCCACCGCCGACGGCGCCCAGATCACCCAGTGGGCGTCGACCGGCGGCAACAACCAGCGGTGGCAGGCCGTCGACGCCGGTAACGGCGCGCTCTACCTCAAGGCGGTGCACAGCGGCAAGTGCGTCGAGGTGGTCGGCAGTTCGACCACGGCGGGTGCCTTCCTCCAGCAGGCCACCTGCAACAACGGCAACCAGCAGAAGTTCACCCCCACCGCGACGGGAACCTCCGGCGTGTACACGGTGAAGAGTGTGCTGAGCGGGCTCTGCCTGGACGTCAACGGTGCTTCCACGGCCGACGGCGCCCGGGTGTTGCAGTGGACCTGCAGCAACGCGGCCAACCAGCAGTGGCGCTTCACCGCACTCTGATCTGCGGCTGTCGCGGTAACAAATGACGTCCCGGTCGGGACCGGTATCCGAGTAACGGAGCCGGTCCCGGCCGGGACGTCGTCGTCGATCAGGCAGGCTGACCGGGCGGCGCGGCGAGCAGCCCGGCCGCCGCCAGGTCGTCCCACAGCTCCTCCGGCACGACGATCCCGGAGCGTCGCACCGTCTCGACCGCCTGCGCCTCGTCGCGGACGCCGACCACCGTCGACACCACGGCCGGGTGCCGGCGGACGAAGGCGAGGGCCGCCTGCGGCAGGGTCACCCCGTACGTCTCGCAGACGGTGGCGATCCGCCGCGCCCGCTCGATCAGCGCCGCCGGGGCCTGCTGGTAGTTGTAGACGGCGTCGGCCGGCGGCCGGTCCCGCGAGAGCAGCCCCGAGTTGTAGACGCCCGCGATGACCACGCCCACCCCCCGGTTCTCGGCGGCCGGCAGCAGGTCTGTGGCCGCGCCCTGTTCGAGCAGGGTGTACCGCCCGGCGCACATCATCACGTCGACGTCGGTCTCCCGGACGAACCGCGCCAGCATCGCCGACTGGTTCATGCCGGCGCCGATGGCACCCACGACGCCCTGGTCCCGCAGGTCGATCAGGGCGGGTACGGCCTCGTGCGCGGCCTGCTCCCAGTGGTCGTCCGGGTCGTGCAGGTAGACGATGTCGATCCGGTCCAGCCCGGTCCGCTCCAGGCTGGCCTCGATGGAGCGGAGCACGCCGTCGCGGCTGAAGTCCCACACCCGCCGGTGGGTCGCTGGCACGTCGAACCCGTCGGAGTCGCGCCGGTGCGCGTCCTGAGGCGTCGGCACCAGGAGTCGCCCGACCTTGGTCGACACCACGTACTCGTCGCGCGGCCGTTGGCGCAGCGCGGCACCGAGGCGGCGCTCGGACAGCCCGAGACCGTAGTGCGGCGCGGTGTCGAAGTACCGGAGGCCCGCCTCCCACGCGGCGTCGACCGCCGAGGCGAACTCCTCGTCCGTCGTCGTCCGGTACAGGTTGCCCCCCTGGGCCGCGCCGAAGCCCAGCTCGGTGAGCCGTAGCTGCGGGCGGCGCGGCAGTGCGCGCGCCATCATGAGGGCCCCAGCCCGTAGACGCGGCGTGCCGTTCCGCCCCAGACCGACGCCCGGCCGGGACCGTCCTGGCCCTGCAGCAGCTCCGCCAGGGTGTCGACCCACCGCTGGTACGAACTGGCGAGCAGACAGACCGGCCAGTCCGAGCCGAACATCAGTCGGTCCGGCCCGAACGCGTCGAGGGCGTCCTCGACGGCGGGTTGAAGGTCAGCCGGCGTCCAGTGCGCGAGCGGCACCTCCGTCACCAGCCCGGAGAGCTTCGCCGTCGTGTTGGGTGAGGCCGCCAACGACAGCAGGTCCCGCCTCCACTCAGCCATCTCCGGGCTGCCGAGCGCGGGCTTGCCCAGGTGGTCGAGGACGAAGCTCACCTCGGGCAGGTCGCGCGTGAGACGCGCGGCCATGGGGAGCTGGTGTTGGCGTACCAGCAGGTCGAAGACGAGGCCGGCGGCGCCCACCGCCGCGATCCCCCGACGGACGTCGGGACGGTCCAGGTACGCCGGGTCGGTCTCGGACTGCACGAGGTGGCGGATGCCGACGAGGCGTTCCCCGCCTCGGGCTGCCCGCAGGCTGTCGAGGCGGTCCGCAACGTCCTCGGCGGTCAGGTCCACCCAGCCGACGACCCCACGGACCAGTGTGTCCTCGGCCGCCACCCCCAGCAGGTCGACCGTCTCCGCGTCGGAGGCGACGGACTGCACCACCACTGTCGCGGTGACCCCGGCGGCCCGGGCCGGCGGCGCGAGATCGGCGGGTTCGAAGTCGGCGTCGATGGCCGCCATGGTCACCGGGTCGATCCACGGCTGCGGGTGCCGGGCGCGGACCCAGAGGTGGTGGTGCGCGTCGACGATCCCGGTGCGCCCGGGCTCCTGTGCGCCAGTCATCGGCCCAGCCACCCGCCGTCGACGGGCAGCACGACGCCGTTGACGTAGTCCGACGCTGTCGACGCCAGGAACACTGTGGCGCCGCCGAGATCGTCGGCCCGGCCCCACCGCCCGGCCGGGATCCGGCCGAGGATCGCCTCGTTGCGGTCGGGGTCGTCACGCAGCGCCTGGGTGTTGTCGGTGGCGATGTAACCGGGCGCGATGGCGTTGACGTTCACCCCGCGGGCCGCCCACTCGTTCGCCAACGCCTTGGTGAGGCCGGCCACGCCCGACTTCGACGCGGCGTAGCCGGGGACGGTGATGCCGCCCTGGAAACTCAACAGCGACGCGGTGAAGATGATCTTCCCTCGGCCGCGCTCGACCATCGTCCGGCCGATCTCCCGACTGAGGATGAACTGGCTGCTGAGGTTCACCTCGATCACGTGGTCCCACATCTCGTCCGGGTGCTCCGCGGCCGGGGTCCGGGCGATCGTGCCGCCGTTGTTCACCAGGATGTCGACCGGCCCGAGGGCGGTGATGTCGCTGGCCAACCGGTGCACTGCCGCCCGGTCGCCGAGGTCCGCCCGCAGCGCGGTGAACCGGCGGCCGGTGGCGCGCACCCGGCGTTCGACCTCGCTACCCTCCGCTTCGAGTTGGGCGGAGACGCCCACGATGTCGGCGCCGGCCAGGGCCAGGGCCTCGGCCATGGCGAGGCCGATGCCACGCCGGGCCCCGGTCACGACAGCGGTCTGACCGGACAGGTCGAACAGGGCCGTCACTTGTTACCCTCCCGCACATCGAGCAGCACCTTCATGACGCCGCCACCCTCCAGCGCCTCGAAGGCCGCGCTGGCCGCCTCGACCGGCTCGACCCGGGAGATCAGCTGCTGTGCCGGGATCGCACCCGAGGCGACCAACCGGATCGCCTCCACCATGTCGTCGCGCTGATACAGCCGGGCACCCAGGAGTTCCAGCTCACGCCAGAAGAACCGGTGCAGGTTGACCTCGCGGGGCTGAGGGTGGATCGCCACCATGACCAGCCGCCCGCGAGTGGTGAGGACGTCCACCGCCGTGGTGACGCCGGCCGGGGAGCCGGACACCTCGAAGGCGATGTCGGCGCCCGCGCCATCGGTACGGTCGTTCACCAGCGCCACCACGTCGGTCGCTCGCGGATCGACGGCCTCGATCCCGATCCCCTCGGCAACCTCGCGTCGGAACGGGTCCGGCTCGACGAGGAGCACCCGCGCGCCACGGCCCCGCGCGACGGTGGCGATCAGGACGCCGACCGGTCCGCCACCGACCACCACCACCTGGTCGTCGGCGCTCACGTTCCCCCGGCGTACGTCGTGCACGGCCACCGCCACCGGCTCGACGAGCGCCGCGTGGTCGAGGGGCAGTTCCTCCGGAAGCGGCAGAACCAGCTCCACCGGCACGGTCCAGGAGGACTGCATGGCACCCGGTGAGTCGATGCCGAGGAAGTTCATGGCGTGGCAGACGTGGGAGTTGCCCCGCTGGCAGGCGGCGCACCGTCCGCAGGGTCGGGTCGGCATCACGGTGACGGCCTGACCGATGTTCCAGCCGGTCACGCCCTCGCCGACGGCCGCGATCCGACCGGACATCTCGTGCCCGATGATCGCGGAGTCACCGACCCGGGCGTCCATGTCCCCGTGGTAGATGTGCAGATCCGTACCGCAGATCCCGGTGTACGCCACCTCGATCCGTACCTGGCCGGGGCCCGGTGGCTCCGGGTCGCGGTTCTCGATTCCGAGGTCTCGCGCTCCCCGGTAGACGACTGCCTTCATCGTTCCTCCGTCTCGACGGTCGGTACGTCGGTCGTGCCGACCGGGCATGGTCGTGGGTGCACCGCCATCGCGATGCACCCACGCCCTTCCTGTTCCAATGGTCAGCTCAGTGCCGTACGGTCGGCGACACCTCGTTGCGGGAGTTCAGCGCCACGACAGGCACCTGGCGGGTGGGGATCACCCCGTCGACTCCAGCCAGCAGCCGACGTCCGGCCCGCTCCGGCCGAACATTGGGGCTGTCGGCCATCTGCGCCTGCGGGCGGCGGTTGACCGCCCGGATCCGCTCCTCGTCCACCCGGACCCCAAGCCCGGGTGTGTCACCGAGGATGAAGGCGCCATCCTCGACGTGCAGGTCGATGGAGACACCAACTGGTGTGTGCAGGTCCTGCAACTCGCTGGTCAGGTGGTTCGGCACCGAGGTCGCGGCGTGCAGCAGCCCGACCGGGCTGTTGCCGATCGGGCTGACCGGCAGGTCGTGGGCGTGGGCCAGCGCGGACGCCCGCAGGAAGTGGGTGACCCCCCAGACGGCCGCCATCTGGACGATGTCGACCGCGCCCGCCGCGATCAGCGGACGGTACTGTTCGAGCCCGGTCAGATTCTCACCGGTGGCGACCGACGCGGACACGCCTCGGCTGACCGCGGCCAGACCCTCGGCGTCCCAGCGTCGGACCGGCTCCTCGATCCAGATGAGGTCCAGGGTGCGTTCCAGCTCGCAGACGTGCCGGACGGCCTGCTTGCGGGTCCACGCCTCGTTGACGTCGAGCATCAGGCCCGGCCGCCGGCCGTGCCCGGCCTCGGTCAGGACCTCCCTGACCAGACTCAGGCGGTGCCGATCGCGCTCGATGTCGAGGCCGCCCTTGAGCTTGGCGGCCCGCAGGCCGTGGCTCGCGTAGACCTCGTACTCCGCGACGAGTTCGTCGTCGGTGAGCCCGATGTCCAGACCGGACGCGTAGGCGGTCACCCGCCGGTCCCGTCCGCCCAGCAGCCGCCACAGCGGTTCGCCGGCGGCCTGCGCCTTGATGTCCCAGAGAGCGGTGTCCAGAGCGCCGATGGTGCCGAACACCGGCCCGGCGTGGCCGGCCTTGAAGGTGTGCCGCAACATGCGGTCGTACAGGGACGTCACGGCACGGGGGTCTTCGCCCTCGATGGCTGGGAAGATCCGCTCGATCTCGACGTGCGGGCCGAGGCCCACTCCCGAGATGCCCTCGTCGGTGTCGACGATGACGATCGAGACCGGGACCACCCCGTCGGCGAACACACCGTTGGCGTCGCCGACCGGTCGGCCCCATTCCTGGACCGTGGAGAGCGTCCGATATCCCGTGATCCGCATGTTAACCCTTCGTGGAACCGGCGGCTACGCCGTCGGCAATTTGGCGCTGGAGGAACAGGTAAACCAACAGGACGGGTATCGCGGCGATCAGCACCCCGGAGGCGAACGTGGGGATGTTGTCGGAGTACTGCCCGCGCAGCGAGGTCACCCCGATCATGAGCGTCCGGTGATCGGCCGAGGGCATCATCACCAGCGCCATGAGGACGTCGTTCCAGCAGAACAGGGCGTTGAGGATGCCGACCGACAGCAGCGCCGGAGTGCCCAGCGGCAGCATGATCCGGCGGTACACGCCGTACACCGTGCTGCCGTCGATCCGCGCGGCGTCGACGATCTCCGGCGGAATGCCCTTGTAGTAGCTCGTCATGAGAAAGACGGTGAAGGGCAGGAACTGGGCCACATAGACCAGGATCAGGCCCGGGTACGTGTCGATGAGCGCGGTGTCGGCCATGATCCGCGCGAGCGGCACCATGATCACCTGGAACGGGATGAAGAGCCCCGCCAGGCAACCCAGGAACAACGCCGACGAGCCGCGGAACCGCAGTTGACTCAGGGCGAAACCGGCCATCGAGCCGAACAGCAGCAGCAGGAGCACCGACACCGTCACCACGAACAGCGAGTTGACGAAGTAGCGGCCCATGCCGACGCTGGTCCACGCCGTGCTGATGTTCTCCCAGCGCAGCGTGTCGGTCAGGCCGAACCGGTCGAGGATGTAGTCACGCCGCGTCTTCATCGCGACGTTGGCGGTGAACAGCAGGGGGTAGATCGTCGCCAGGGCGAGCAGCGACATGGGGATGGCGATCAGCCACCGTCCCAGGCGGAGGCGAGACATCAATCCTCCTTTCCGGATCGTTCGAGCAACTTGATCTGCAACAGCCCCACGACGAGCATGATCATGAAGAGGATCGTCGAGGCCGCCGACGCGAGAGCCGGACGGTTCATCTGACCCTGCTGAATCCAGATGTAGTACTCCGGCAGATACGTCGAGCCCTCCGGCCCACCGCTCGTCATCACGAAGAGCAGACCGAACATCGAGGTCAGCATCCCGATCATCGTGGTCACGAAGACGAACTGGATGGTCCGGGCGAGGCTCGGGATGATCACGTGCCAGACGACCTGGCGCAGCGACGCCCCGTCCACCCGGGCCGCGTCCAGGAGCGCGGCGTCCAGCGTGGCGAAGCCGGCGAGGAACACCACCAGCGCCATCCCGAAGGTGGCCCAGATGTGCACTCCCACCACCATGAACATCGCGATGTCCGGGTCCCCGAGCCAGTCCACCGGACCGACACCGAACGACCCGAGCACGGCGTTGAGCGGGCCGTCGAAGGCGAGCAACAGGTTGAAGATCGCCCCGACGATGACCGGCGAGAGCACGGCGGGAAAGAAGTAGACGCTGCGGTAGAAGCGGTGACCGGGCACCCGAAGGTAGATGAACGTCGCGAGCAGACCGGGAATCGCCACCGCCACCGGCAGCAACAGCACCAGCAGCACGACGTTGCTCAGCGCGGTCCGGAACAGCGGATCTCCGAACAGCTCGCGGTAGTTGCCGAATCCGACCGAGGTCCCGTTCTGCGCGCCGTCACCGGTGAAGGAGAAGTTGACGCCCAGCAGCAGCGGGTAGAGCCGCAGCAGCACGATGATCAGGACGGCCGGGAGGACCAGGATGTAGGGGGCGTAGCGCTCGGCGCGAAGGCCGCCACGGGTGCGACGGGGTCGTGCGCCACTCCGATGCGCGGCGGGGGCGACCGCCGCCCCGTCGGCCCGTCCGGCCGAAGCCGGACGGACCGACGGTTGCGTGTTTCCGATCGGCACGAGGTCAGCCCGCCTGGTCGGAAGCGGCCAACTGCTTCACCACCTCGTCGACGGTGATCGAACCGCTGAGCAGCTGCTGGGAGAGGCGCCCCATCAGGTCGATCGTCTTCGAGGAGAGCGCCACGTGCAGAGCGGGCTTGCCGCTCTTCAGCTCGCCCACGATCGTGGCGACGGCCGGCCCGGCCTGCGACACGTCGATGGTGGTGTCGGCGGCGATCGCGCCGGCGTCGGCGTAGAAGGACTTCAACGCGTCGGCCGAGCTCAGGGAGCGCGCCAGGTCGGCGGCCATCTTCGGGTCCTTCGTCCACTTGGCGACCGCGTACCCGATGCCACCGTCGTACGGGAGGCTCGGCGTGGTGCCGGCGGTGACGACGGGGGCCTTCATGACGCCGAGCTTCTCCGGGGTCAGGAACTCGTTGAAGTCCTGCCAGTGCCCGACGTCCGACATCAGACCCATCACGTGGGCGGCCTTACCGGACTGGAAGTACGCGAAGGAGTCGTTGAACATGGCGGTCGAGTTGGCCCCGTCGCTGTTCATCTTCTTGTCGCCGGTCTCCTTCCAGAGCTGGAAGAGCCGCTTGACGTTCGGCGAGTTCCAGTCGCGCTTGCCGGCGATCCAGGCGTCGTACTCGGCGGCGGTGAGGGTGGTCGAGCCCATGCTCGACATCCAGAACTGGATGCCGACACCTTCCTTGTTGCCGAGGGCGAAGCACTTGGAGCCGGCCTTGGCGATGGCGTCGCAGTCGGCGACGAACTTGTCCCACGTGGTGGCCGGGCTCGCCGGGTCGAGGTTCGCCTTCTGGTAGATCGCCTTGTTGTAGTAGATCGGGTAGCCCTGCAGCGTCACCGGGGTGGCGTAGATCTTGCCGTCCTTGCTGAACGCCTCCCAGCCGGCCAGCCGCTGCTTGTCCTCGGCCACGTAGTCGGTGATCGGCACCAGCGCGTCCACCCGGTCGCGGATCTGTCCGCCGCCGTTGAACATCATGACGTCCGGGCCCTTGCCGGACTGGATCGCCGCACCGAGCAGCGTGTAGTACTGGTCGAAGGGCTGTGCGACGAACTCAACCTCGACGTCACTGTGCTTCTTCTTGAAGTCAGCCTTGGCCTTGTCCAGATAGGATTTGGCGAACGGCTCGCCGGACTTCCAGTCCCACACGACCAACTTGCCGTCCGAGCTGGTTGACTTGCCCGAATCGCTAGCACTTCCACAACCGGCCAGGGCCAGGCCCACAACGAGGACGGCCGACCATATTGCGCGCTGTCTCATCGATTGTCACCTCTATATGGGGGGTGGCCGGCGGGTGTCCCGCGAGCCAAATGTTGACCGGAAGGTAACTCGTATGACGTGTGACGTCAACAGTCGGCCGTACACTGACCCAGACGTCGTGCCACGGCGAGCCATTCGGAGGGGGACATGACGCCACCGCAGGAGACAGCCCTGAACAGCCCGGCGACCCCGGCGTGGGTGCGTCGGCCGACCAACCTCGCCAGGGCGGTCACCGCCGAACTGGTGGAGCGCATCGTCCGCGGCGTACACCCGTCCGGGACGTCTCTACCCCCCGAGCCGATCCTCTGCGAGACCTTCGGCGTGAGCCGGACCGTCGTCCGGGAAGCAGTGAAGATCCTTCAGGAGAAGGGCCTGGTGCAGGTCCGCCAGGGCGCCGGCACCATGGTCACCCCGCCGGCTCACTGGGACATGCTCGACGAACTGGTCCTCGCGGCCACCATCGCGGTGGACGACAGCCTCGCCATCCTCGACGACCTGGTCGTCACCCGGCGGGTGCTGGAGTCCGACATGGCGAACGTCGCGGCCCGCCTCGCCGACAGCGAGACCGTCGATCGACTGCGGGCCATGGTGGACCGGATGGACGAACTCGTCGACGACCACGTCACCTACCACGACCATGACCGGGCCTTCCACGACACGATCATGCAGACATCCGGGAACCGCATCGCCCGCGGCGTCGTACGCGCGCTGGAGAGCCAGGTCATCAACACCGCGCGATACATGGGCCGGACCGAACGGGCATTGTGCGTGGCGTCCAACCAGGGGCACCGACGCATCTACGAACGCATCGCGGCCCACGACCCCAACGGCGCCGCCGAGGCGATGTTCACCCACATCACCGAGGCCTGGCTGGTCCGCCGCAGTGGCTCGGGGAGCCCGGTCCGTCTCGAACGCTGACCGTCTCGGGAAACGGACGGCGCCCGCCCCCGAGGTACGGGAGCAGGCGCCGCCAGCCGTGGCCGCCAGGGGTCACGAGAACTGGGCGAAGAACCTCCAGATCTCACCCTTGGTCCAGGTGGTGATGCCGCTCTCGGCGTAGGTGCCGTCCACCGGGCCGGGCATGTGGCCGTTGTCGTACGCGGCCCACTGCACCGGGTAACCAGCCCGGCAACCCGAGTAGGTGGTCGTGATGTGGGTGCGACTGCCGCCGGCCGGCTCGCGCGGGCTCTGGGCGGTGCAACCGTTGTTGCGGACGAAGGTGTCGCGCAACGCCCTGCCCTGGGAGATGTTCAGGACGTTGTCCGTGATGCCGTGCAGCCCGAAGTACGCGATCGGCTGCGTACCGCCGCTGCACCCGCTGATCTGCGCGCCGGAGATGACAGCGACGGCCCGGAAGACGTTGGCTCGCGCACAGGCGACGGCGTAGCTCATGCCGCCACCCCAGCTGAAGCCGAGCGCGAACCGCTGCCTCGGGTTGACACAGAGGCTGCTCTCGATCCGGCTGATCATGTCATCGACGAAGGTGATGTCCTCACCGCCGGAGTTACCCCAGCCGTTGCCGAATCCCTGGGGCGCCACCAGGATCGCGCTGTTGTTCGACTGCTCCTGCTGCCCGTAGTAGGACCACGCGGTCCCGCTGGTGCCGCCGGAGGAGATCTCCTGCATGGTGCCGCCCCGCCAGTGGAAGGCGAAGATCAGCCGGTAGGGGTTGCTGTTGTTGTAGTTGGCGGGCACTCGCAGGATGAAGGTCCGGCTCTTGCCGTTGCTCTGGATCGTGTGCGTGCCGCTGGCCAACGCCGGTGCCTTGCCGCACCCGCTGCCACCCGACGGGGGTGGCGTCGTGGGGTCGGTCCCGCCGTCGACGCGGACGAGCTGCCACTGCTGGTTGGTGCCGTTCCAGTCGGCGTACTGCACGACGTTGCCACCGTCGGCGGTGGACGCGCCCTGCACCTCGACGGCCTTGTTGCTGTTGCGGTTGATCAGCCGAACGTAACCACCGTCGGAGTCCGCCAGCCGGAACTGCTGGTTCGTTCCGTTGAGATCGGCCCACTGCACTATCGCACCACCGTCAGCGGTGGAGAAGCCGCTGACGTCGAGCACCTTGCCCGAGTGCCGCGACTTGATCCGGTAGTAGCCACCCCCGGAGTCCACGAACTGCCACTGCTGGTTGACGCCGTTGTTACGCGTCCACTGACTGATCCGCGCCCCGTCGTTGGTAGCCGACGCGTACAGGTCCAACGCCTTGCCACTGTTGCGGTTCACCAACACGTAGGAGGCGTTGGTGTCGACGGTTGCTGCCGCCGCGGGTGCCGCGTTGACCGCGACGAGTGCGCCGGCTGCCATGACCGCGGCCGCCGCCGCAGCCAACCCTGACCGCCTGCGAGATCTTTGTCGAGAGGCGGGACGAGCCTCACCGAGGGCTTTCATGGTCCACTCCTTCGATCGGGGTCACCCACGAGCGAGAGCGCCCGCGCGTGCCCTGGCGTGCGTGCCGGCGTCGTGGTGGTGGCGTCAGCACGTCTGGGGGTGTTGTGCGGGCAACCCGCCGTCAACGGCGTACGTCGATGGCGATGGCGATGGCGACGCCACGATCCGGGCTTCGTGGCAGGCCGCGCCGATCCCAGGCGATGCGACGTCCTGGCTCCCGGTGACCGGGTGGTCCGCGGGGTGAAAATTAGCGGGTAATACGTCATACGTCAAACGATTGGTATCGATCCGCGCGATCGCGTCGAGGGGCAACTTGGCGGTCATGGCGGCCCGCCCCGGATGGGGCGGGCCGCCACTGGTCACACCTCGCCTGGGCGGGCGCCGGCCGGATCCCGAGCGGCCGGCAGTTCCCGCTCCCCCTGGTCGATGGCGACGGTCGTCAGCCGATCCGGACCAGTTGCCACTGCTGGTTGTTGCCGCCCCAGTCGGCGTACTGGACGACGTTTCCACCGTCGGCGGTGGATGCGCCCTGCACCTCGACGGCCTTGTTGCTGTTGCGGTTGATCAGGCGCACGTAGCCGTCGGCCGAATTCGCGAGTCGGAACTGCTGGTTCGTGCCGTTGAGGTCGGACCACTGCACGATCGCGCCGCCGTCGGCGGTGGAGAAGCCGCTGACGTCGAGCACCTTGCTGGAGTTGCGGGACTTGACCCGGTAGTAGCCACTCCCCGAGTCCACGAACTGCCACTGCTGGTTGACGCCGTTGTTGCGCGTCCACTGGCTGATTCGCGCCCCGTCGGTGGTGGCCGAGGCGTAGACGTCCAGTGCCTTGCCGCTGTTGCGGTTCAACAACACGTACCAGGCGCTGGTGTCCACCCCGGAACCCGGCGGGGGCGTGGTGGGCGGGGTCGAGCCGCCGTTGAGGGCGTCCAGGACGGCGGTGTACGCGGCCTTCTTGTTGCCGTTGCAGTCGAACAGCAGCGCGTTGTCCGAACCACGCCACGAGTCGCAGTCCCGCACACCCCAGGTGGTGATGCCTGTGCAGCGCGAGACGGCCAGGCAGGCGCGGGTGACGGCGCCGTAGATGTTGGCCTGGTTGCCGCCGGTCATCACGTCCAGTTCGGTGATCTGGACATCCACGCCGAGGTCGGCGAACCGCTGCAGGTTGGCCTGGTAGTCACCGGCCAACGAGGTGCCCAGGTGCGACTGGAAGCCCACGCAGTCGATCGGCACGCCACGGGACTTGAAGTCCCGCACCATGTTGTAGATGCCCGTCGACTTCGCGTTGATCCCGTCGGTGTTGTAGTCGTTGTAACACAACTTCGCACCCGGATCCGCCGCCCGTGCCGCCCGGAACGCCGCCTCGATCCAGTCGTTGCCGGTGCGCTGCAGGTTGGAATCACGACGCCCACCGCTACCACCGTCGGCGAACGCCTCGTTCACCACGTCCCAGGCATAGATCTTGCCCCGGTAGTGCGTCGCCACCTGGGTGACGTGGTTGATCGCCGCGTTGCGCAACGCGCTGCCCGACATGCCCTGCGCCCAACCCGGCTGCTGCGCGTGCCACAACAACGTGTGACCCCGCACGCTCATGCCGTTGGCCTGCGCGTGACTGACCAGGCGGTCGCCGCTCGAGTAGGTGAAGGTGCCCTGCTGCGGCTCGGTGGAGCTCCACTTCATCTCGTTCTCGGGCACCACACTGTTGAACTCACGGTTCAGGATGGTCGTGTAGGCGCTGGTCGACAGCTTGCCGACGGCGACGGCCGCCCCGAAGTAGCGGCCCTTCTCGGCGGCGGCCGCCTTCAGGGTCGTGCCGGCACCGGATGCGGGAGTCAGCGCCACCGTCATACCGGTGGTGAGGGCGACAGCGATGGTCGCCGCAGCCAGCATCGTTCTCATGGGTTTCATGGCGTTCCTTTTCAGTGGTTGCATCGGTGGTGGTGATGTGCCACTTCACTCGGGGCGACCGATCGGGGCGGTCATCCTGGCCGCCCGGCATCAGCACGCGCAGTCCGAGAGGGCTGTCGCCGGCACCTGCCGGGTCCCGAGGTGACGTCCGCATGCCCTTGCGAACGTCGTGATCGGAGGTACGACCCGTGCGGCTCGCCCGGTGAGCCACGACAGCGATCGTCCTCTATATCGAGAGTGAGCGATAACATGCCGTTCGTCAAGACGTAACGGGCCGTTCACGCCGATCTCCCGGAACGCCACGTTTCACCCGGTACCAAAGGCCCAGGGCAACAGTGCTCAGCCACGGTGGGGTCAGCTGACGGGTCGTAGCACCTGGCCGCTCGGAGCACGCCGGACGGCAACCCTGTTATCGCTCACAGTCGCCAGCCACCACTGTTCGCGGTTCACGAACTCCCGGCGGCCGGGCCACTCGGAGACGTTTGCGCCGAGCCGGCGTCGGCGCGCATTCCGGCGACCAGGTCGGCGGTGGTGTGGGCCGCGATGCCGGGCTGCGAAGCGTCGACGAACCGCTCGACGACCGCCCGGACGTGTCGCTCGGCGGGTGCGGCGAGACCGTCGTAGACGGCCTCGAACAACTCCCGCGCCGGCTGCCTGAGCCAGTCCCGTGGGAGGAGTTCCACAGGCAACTGCGGATCGAGGACGGGGAAACGCCGGAAGGTGTCCATCACCTCGGTACGGGCCCGCACCGCAGCGGCGCCGGCGACCTGCCCGGACACCACGGCGGGCAACAGAGGCGTCCACCGCCGGAGGAACGCGTCATAGCTCCGGCTGATCGCCTCGATGTCCCAGGCCTCGATCGGCGCACGGTGAATGGTCGAGGCGAGCGCGGTCTGTCGCCCGCGAAACACAGTCACGGCGCCGAGGGTGAGCCGGTCGAGCTGGGCCCGAGCTGCCGGAGTCAGCTCCCGCGGGGAGATCCACAGTCCGTCGTACAGCGGTGCGTAACCGAGCCACCGGAGTTGCGCCCGCAGGGCCCGACGCTGCGTACTGCGATCCTGCGGCAGCGAGAAGGCGACGATCGTCCAACACCCGTCCCACCTCGCCGTCGAGGTGGTGGAGGCGAGAATCCAGTGCCCGCCGGCGGAGAGGTTGGCGGCGGCGGCACGGCTGAGCCGGTAGGAGCTGCGCCGTCCCAGTCTGCTGCCCTCCAACACGCCACGGCGGGCCAACCGACTGATCGCCGTCCGCGCTCCGGCCGTCGTCACGCCGGTCTCCCCGAGCAACGCGACGATGGCGGCGGACGGGAGGGCGACCCGGGTCCGCAGCGTGTAGTCCGCCAACAGGGTCACCGCGACACCCTGGGGCGAGTTGCCGACCTGCCGGCGGGGCAGCCGGAGTGGGTGGTCTCCGTCGTCCGGATAGATCTCGTCGATGTCGAAGAGGCTTGCCACAGACGCTCCGTGCTCCTCGGGGGACGGTATGACGACTCTAGACGGACCTCCGCGACTCGTCATAAATAGAGAACCCTCGATTGACACTTGTTGGTCCGAGGGGAACACTAATTGCCACGCGATGCCATCCGAAGCCGGGCTGGGCGAGCCACAGGTAGCGGGCAGCGTGCGATCACCGCGGGAGTCGGGCAGACCCGCGACCCGATCGCACGGCCAATCCCGTCTGCACAGCCAATCGAAGGAGTCGTCCGTTGAGAATCAGAAGGAAACTGCTATTCGCCCTGGCCGCGTCACTGGTGGCGGCCGGCCTGGTGGCCCCAACTGTCGGGCCCGCGTACGCGGCGTCACTGACCGAGGTGACCAGCTTCGGTGAGAACCCCGGCCGGATGCGCATGCACGTCTACGTGCCGGACAACCGCCCGGCCCGGCCGGCGGTCGTGGTGGCCATGCACGGCTGCGGCGGGTCCGGCCCCGGCTTCTACTCCGGGAGCGAGTTCGCCAGCCTCGCCGACCGCTACGGGTACATCGTGATCTACCCGTCCGCCACCCAGCAGGCCGGCTTCGGCAACTGCTTCGACACCTGGTCGGACGCCGCCAAGCGGCGAGGTGGGGGCAGCGACCCGGTGTCGATCATCAGCATGATCCGGTACGTGCAGCAGCAGTACGCGGCCAACCCGGACCGGGTCTACGCCACCGGCAGCTCGTCCGGCGGCATGATGACCAACCACATGCTCGCCCTCTACCCCGACGTGTTCAAGGCCGGCGCCGCGTTCATGGGAGTGCCGTACAACTGCTTCGCCAACGCGGCGGACTACCCGCCCGGCAGCAGCCAGTGCACCGGCGGGAACATGAACCGGACCCCGCAGCAGTGGGGTGACGCGGTCCGTCAGGCGTACCCCGGCTATTCCGGGCCCCGGCCGCGGGTGCAGCTGTGGCACGGCACCAGCGACACGCTCGTGCCGTACTCGCTGTTGCAGGAGACGATCGAGCAGTGGACCAACGTGTTCGGGCTGAGCCAGACACCCACGTCCACTGACACGCCGCAGGCCAACTGGAACCGGCGTCGGTACGCCGACAGCGGCGGCACCGTCCAGGTCGAGGCGTACAGCATCCAGGGGGCCGGACACAGTCTGCCCTCCGGCGGCATGGCCGCGTCCGCTATCGCGTTCTTCGGACTGACTGACCCCACGACGCCGCCACCCACGACACCGCCACCGACCACACCTCCCCCGACCACACCGCCGCCGACCACACCTCCCCCGACCACGCCGCCGCCGACCACACCGCCGCCAGCTTCCGGCGCCTGCCGGGTGACTGTCGACGTCAACGCCTGGAACACCGGGCTGACCGAGAACATCACCGTCACGAACACCGGCACCAGCGCCGTCAACGGCTGGTCCGTGGTCTTCACCCTGCCGGGTGGGCAGACCATCACCTCGGGCTGGAACGCCACCTACTCGCCCAATTCAGGGCAGGTGACGGCCCGCAACGTCGCCTACAACGGCGGTATCCCTGCCAACGGGTCGGTGAGCTTCGGCTTCCAGGCCACCCACACCGGCAACAACGCCCGACCGTCCTCGTTCACCCTCAACGGCGCGTCCTGCACCGTCGCCTGAGCCGGCACCGGGAACGACTACCCCGCCTTCCTGCAGGTTACGGCCGACATCGACACCCGCGTGCGGCATCTGCTGCCCGTCCTCGTCACCGAACC
>NZ_JBEZFO010000027.1:41351-71841 GCF_040649495.1 Micromonospora sp. NPDC048947 | reverse complement strand
CACCTCACTGCACCTTGCCGAGTACCGCCGCCCCGGCGCGCCCCGGCAGCGGATCGGTGCCGCGGTGCGTACCGCCGACGGTGGTCGGGACTGGGTCCCGGGCCACCGGCCGAGGTGGACCCGGAAGGGAGGGTTGATGAAGTTCGACTTCGCCGATCAGCAGCCGAAGTTCCTCATGCTGATGTACGGGCTGGTCGCCTTCGTGCTGGTGGTGGGAGGTCTGCTCCTGTTGCTCGACGTGGTGCCGGCCTGGTTCGCCCGTCGACGGGAGGCCCAGCTCGTCGCCGCCTCCGTGAGCGGGGCCCCGCTGCCCCGTCGGCCCAAGCAGCGGGAAGGGATCTTCGCGTTCTTCTTCCTGCTGCCGACGCTGCTGCTGCTCGTCATCGGACTGGTCGTGCCGGCCATCCGCACCGTGCTGCTCTCCCTGATGAACAGGACCAGCACGGAGTGGGTGGGGTTTGACAACTTCGCCTGGATGTTCTCCGACGACTCGATCGTCCGGGTCCTGATCAACACCCTGGTCTGGGTGCTCCTGGTCCCGCTGGTGGCGACCGGATTCGGCCTGATCTACGCCGTACTGGTGGACAAGGCCCGGTTCGAGTCGGTGGCCAAGTCACTGATCTTCCTGCCGATGGCCATCTCCTTCGTCGGCGCCAGCATCATCTGGAAGTTCGTCTACGCCTACCGTGGTGACGGCGACCAGATCGGTCTGCTCAACCAGATCGTGGTCAGCCTCGGCGGTGAGCCCAAGCAGTGGCTACTCGAATCACCACTCAACACGCTGCTGCTGGTCGTCATCATGATCTGGATCCAGGCCGGCTTCGCCATGGTGGTGCTCTCCGCCGCGATCAAGGCGATTCCCGGCGACATCGTCGAAGCCGCCCGGCTCGACGGCGTCAGCCCGTGGCAGATGTTCTGGCAGATCACCATGCCGAGCATCCGACCGGCGCTGATCGTCGTGATGGTGACCCTCACCATCGCCACCCTCAAGGTCTTCGACATCGTCCGGACCTCGACGAACGGCAACTACGACACCAGCGTGATCGCCAACGAGATGTACAACCAGGCGTTCCGGTACAGCGAGAACGGGCGGGGTTCCGCGCTCGCGGTCTTCCTCTTCATCCTGGTCATCCCGGTCGTGATCTACCAGATCCGTAACCTCCGTCAACAGCGGGAGGGCTGAGATGACCACCGCAACGCCCACCGTCGCCGCCGGCACCCAGAAGACCGACGGCACTCCGTCCACCACTGCCGGCCGAGTCCGCAAGCGCCTCAACAGCCGCACCGCGACGCTCGTCTCGATCGTCATCGCCGTGGTCTGGACCATTCCGACCTTCGGTCTGCTCGTCTCCTCCCTCCGCCCGGAGGACGAGATCAAGACCACCGGCTGGTGGACGGCCTTCACCAACCCGCAGTTCACCTTCGAGAACTACGAGCAGGTCCTGTTCGGGCGGTCGTCGTCCTCCGGGCAGCTCGCCGGTTCCTTCATCAACTCGCTGGCGATCACCATTCCGTCGGTGCTCTTCCCGCTCGCCTTCGCGTGCCTCGCCGCGTACGCGCTCGCGTGGATCAACTTCCGCGGCCGGGACTGGGTCTACATCGCGATCTTCGCGTTGCAGATCGTGCCGCTGCAGATGGCCCTGGTGCCGCTGCTCAGGTTCTTCTCCACAGGTGTCACCCTCGGCGGCGTCACACTGATGCCGGCCTGGGACCTGGTCGACGAGCAGAAGTTCGCCCAGGTGTGGTTCGCCCACACCTGCTTCGCGCTTCCGTTCGCCGTCTTCCTGCTGCACAACTTCATCTCGCAACTGCCGGGGGACCTGATGGAGGCGGCCCGGGTCGACGGGGCCACCCACCCGAAGATCTTCCGCACCATCGTGCTGCCGCTGATCACCCCGGCGCTGGCGGCGTTCGGCATCTTCCAGTTCCTCTGGGTCTGGAACGACCTGCTGGTCGCGCTCATCTTCGCCGGTGGCGGGGACGAGACCGCTCCGCTCACCGTCCGGCTCGCCGAGATGGCCGGCACCCGGGGCAACGAGTGGCAGCGCCTGACCGCCGGTGCGTTCGTCAGCATCGTCGTACCGCTCATCGTGTTCCTGTCCCTGCAGCGCTTCTTCGTGCGAGGTCTGCTCGCCGGCAGCGTCAAGGGCTGACCCGCGCGCCCGCCGCCGCCTGGCCCCTCGGGCGGCGGCGGGCGCTCCGGGCACCGAGCGGGGGAAACCGTGACGAGGATCGATGATGTGGCCCGGCTGGCCGGAGTGTCCACGGCCACCGTCTCGCGGGCGCTGCGCGGACTACCGACGGTCTCGGCCGCCACCCGGCGCCGGGTACTCGCCGCCGCCGAGCAACTCGACTACGAGGTCTCGCCGAGCGCGTCCCGGCTCGCCGGCGGCCGGACCGGCACTGTCGCCGTGGTGGTCCCCCGGATCACCCGCTGGTTCTTCAGCACCGTCGTCGAGGCGGTCGAGGAGTACCTCCACCAGTCCGGCTACGACCTGCTGCTCTACAACCTTGGCGGCCGGGAGCAGGTCCGCCAGCGGGTCCTGCGTACGGCCAACCTGCACAAGCGGGTGGACGCCATGATGCTGGTCGCCACGCCGCTGCGTCCGGCCGACCTGACCGCGCTGGCAACCCTGGAACTGCCCGGCGTCACCATCAGCTCGGGCAGCAGGGTGCCCAACTGGCCGTGCGTACGGATCGACGACGTGGCTGCCGCGCGGACCGCGACGAAGCATCTGATCGACCTCGGCCACCACCGGATCGCCCACATCTCCGGCGATCCGGACGACGAGTTGGCCTTCACCACCCACCTCGACCGACGTCGGGGTTACCAGGCGGCGCTGCGCTCCGCCGGCATACGACCCGACCCCACACTGGACATCGAGTCCACCTTCACCATCGACGGCGGCAACCGCGCCACCGCCGAGTTGCTGGCCCGCGGCGAGCCGCCGACCGCTATCGTCGCCGCCTGCGACGAGATGGCGATGGGCGCGATTTCCGCCCTGCGTGACGTCGGGCTGCGGGTGCCGCAGGACGTCAGCGTGGTCGGCATCGACAACCACGACCTGGCCGGTGTGCTCGGGCTCAGCACCGTCGCCCAGCCCGCTGCCGAGCAGGGCCGGCTGGCCGCCCAGATGTTGCTCGACCCGCTCGGGGCCCGACCGCCGGGCCCGGTCGTCAGTCAACGGGGGGCCGGTTGGGACACTCCGGTGGTCCTGCCCACCCGGTTGGTGGTCCGGGATTCGACAGCACCGCCCCGGGCACACTGAAATTCCACACACCGCAACACGGGAGACGACCCTGAACACCGACCCGACGCAGCAGACCTCCTCAGGTCAACCGGCCACCGGCTGGTGGACCGAGGCCGCCATCTACCAGATCTACCCCCGCTCGTTCGCCGACTCGGACGGGGACGGGATCGGTGACCTGCCCGGCATCACCGCCCGCCTCGACCACCTGGTCGAGTTGGGCGTGGACGCGGTGTGGCTCTCCCCCTTCTACCCCTCGCCGCAGGCCGACGCCGGCTACGACGTGGCCGACTACCGCGACATCGACCCGCTGTTCGGCACCCTCGCCGACGCGGACAAGCTGATCGCCGAGGCCCGCTCCCGCAACCTGCGGGTGATCGTCGACCTGGTCCCGAACCACACCTCCTCGGCGCATCGCTGGTTCCAGGCCGCGCTGCCGGCCGCTCCCGGCAGCCCGGAACGGTCCCGGTACATCTTCCGGGACGGCCGCGGTCCGGCCGGCGACCAGCCGCCGAACGACTGGCAGAGCGTCTTCGGTGGTCCAGCCTGGACCCGGACTGTCGACGCCGACGGACAGCCCGGCCAGTGGTACCTGCACCTGTTCGACACCGGGCAGCCGGACCTCAACTGGGACAACCCGGAGGTGCACGCGGAGTTCCTGGACGTGCTGCGCTTCTGGTTGGACCGCGGCGTGGACGGCTTCCGGGTCGACGTGGCGCACGGCCTCATCAAGCAGGCCGACCTTGCCGACTGGCAGGAGCCGCAGGAGATCCTCTCCGGCAACGAGATCGACAAGCCCCGCCCACCGATGTGGGACCAGGACGGCGTGCACGAGATCTACCGGCAGTGGCGGCAGGTGTTGGACAGCTACCCCGGTGAGCGGGTGCTGGTCGCCGAGGCCTGGGTGGAACCGGCCGAGCGGCTGGCCCGCTACGTCCGCCCGGACGAGATGCACCAGGCGTTCAACTTCGAGTACCTGCTCGCCGCGTGGAGCGCACCGGCCCAGTACGCGGTGATCACCCGTTCGTTGGAGGCGACCGACTCGGTCGGCGCGCCGACCACCTGGGTGCTGTCCAACCACGACGTGGTGCGGCACGCCTCCCGGCTCGGCCTGCCGGTCGGCACCGTACGCCCCAACGGCATCGGCATCGGCGACCCGCAGCCGGACGCCGCGCTCGGTCTGCGCCGGGCCCGGGCGGCCACCCTGCTGATGCTGGCGCTGCCCGGCTCTGCGTACCTCTACCAGGGTGAGGAGCTGGGGCTGCCCGAGCACACCACACTGCCCGACGAGGCCCGGCAGGACCCGACCTGGGCGCGCAGTGGGCACACCCAGCGCGGCCGGGACGGCTGCCGGGTGCCAATCCCGTGGGAAGCCGACGCGCCGTCGTACGGCTTCGGGCCGACCGACGCGAGCTGGTTGCCGCAGCCCGCGCTCTGGGCGGAGTACGCGCTGGACCGCCAGCGCGACGTGCCCGGTTCGACGTACGAGCTGTACCGCACGGCGTTGCGGTTGCGGCGTGCCCACGGGCTGGGTCGCGGCACCCTGGAGTGGTTGTCCTCCGGCGACGAGGTGCTGAGCTTCCGCAACGGTGAGCTGACCGTGCTGACCAACTTCGGTGCCGCCCCGGTTCCGGTGCCGGCCGGCACCGAGGTGCTCGCCGCCAGCGCGCCACTGGACGACGACGGCGCGGTCCCGGCCGACGTGACCGTCTGGCTGCGAGGCTGATACCGCGCCGCCCCAGCCTGGTCGATCATGGAGTTGTGGTGGGTGACAAGACACCCGAAAGATGCCGAACCCGGCACCACAACTCCATGATCGACGGGGCAGGCGCCCGGAGGGCTGGGCGCGAGCGCACGGGGTCAGAGGCGGTCGGCCCGGGTGTGCAGCAGGTCGTGCACGTTGTCGATGTCCGCCGGTGAGGTCCGCGAGGCGAGCCAGTACATGACACCGGTCGGGATGAAGAAGAGCTGGAACACGGCCAGCCCGACGGCGAAGTTCAGCGGTGGCGGGAACGCCGCTCGCAGCGCCTGGAAGGCCACCCCGACCAGCCCGTTGCCGGCCGCGCGACCGACCCCGTTGACCAGGTTGCCCAGGCTGTAGACAGTGCCCCGGTGCTCCGGCGGGTTGACGTCGGCGATCAACGCGAACCAGTTCGGCGAGTTCGCCGACGTCAACGCGAGCGCCACGACGGCGGTGAGCAGGCTCAGCCCGACCGACGGTTCGGTGAACACACTGGCCAGTACCGCACCCACCACCGCACCGCCGCTCGCGCCGTCCGGCACCTCGATGGTCACCGGCACGAAGAACAACACCAGATAGAACGGCAGCGCGGCGAGGATGCCGATCGAGGCGACGAGCGCCCGCCCGCGCGGGGTACGCCGCTGCACGGCGTCACCGATCAGCCCACCCACGATGGACAGCACCCCACCGAGCTGGAACAGCGTGGCAAAGACGCTGCCCACCACCACCGCCGTCGACGTGGAGTAGCCCTGGGCCTCGGCCCGCTCGGCGAAGAGCACCGGCAGCCAGACCAGCGAGCCGAACGCGGCCTGCGCGGTCAGACCCTGCAGGATCAGCCACCGGTTGGTCCGCCGGGCCAGGATGCGCGGCAGGTCGGCGCGGCTGATCCGGTAGTCGTACTCGGCGCCGGCGTTCAACCTGCCGGCCAGTTCCGGCTCGCTCTGGCCACGCTGGATGTCGTACGTGAACAGGTAGGCCACCGTGGCGACCAGGCCGACGCCGGTGAGCAGCAGGAACGGTCGCCGCCAGTCGGCCGCCCCGAGCAGCCCGCCGAGGAGCGTGCCCGCCAGGGTGCCGACCCCCTGGGAGAGCCCCCAGAAGCTCATCACCAGCCCGCGCCGGGTCGGCGAGATCAGGTCGGTGACCACGGAGAAGCCCACCGAGCCGACCGCGCCGAGACCGACCGCCGCGACCAGTTGCGCGGCAAGGAACGTCAGGTAGCCGCCAGCGAGCGCGCTACCGCCGGTGCCCGCCGCCCAGAGCAGTGTGCCCACCATGAGCAGCGGTTTGCGGTTGGTGTGGTCCCCGACGTACGCCCAGCCGACCGCCGCGACCGCGCTGACCAGGAAGCTGGCCGCGGTGACCACGCCGAGCAGCCGCCCGGACACGTCGAACGCGTCGGAGATCGGGCCGTACAACGGGGGGACCAGCCCGATCGCCACGTTGTCCAGCGAGGCGAGCAGCACGAACACCACGACGCTGTACAACCGGTGCGCCGGCCCACCGCCCCGACCATGGGGGCGCAGGCTTGGCCCGCCACTGGTCACCGTCATGAACGGCAGCCAACCAGACCGCGTGAAGGAGCTCGTCACGCGGGTGGGTGCCGGTCACCGTCCACTGGCACCCACCCGCGTCGATTCCGACGGTCAGCGCCGGTCGAGCACCAACCCGCGCGCCGCGGCGTACTGGTCGCGCACTGCGGGAACGGCCGCTGCCGCGTACTCCTCGGTGCCCTCGACCGCCCAGACCGGCGGCGTGGGACCGCCCAGGGCGACCCAGGCGGCCTGCCGGGCGGCGCCGTCGGCGACGTACTCCCCCGCCGGCGGGACGACGACCGGGCAGCCGAAGACCTGCGGCGCGATCTGACGCACCGCTGCCGACCGGGCCCCGCCGCCGATCAGGATGACCCGGCGGGCGACAGCGCCCTGCGCGGTCAGCGCGTCCAGGCCGTCGGCGAGCGCGCAGAGCATGCCCTCCACGGCGGCCCGTGCCAGGTGGGCGGGGGTGGAGGTACGCAGGGTCAGGCCGTGCACAGCGCCGGTGGCGAGCGGACGGTTCGGTGTCCGCTCACCCTCCAGGTACGGCACCATGACCAGCCCGTCCGCTCCGGCTGGCGCGGCGAGCGCCAGGTCGGCCAGCTCGTCCAGGCTGACGCCGAGCATCGCGGCGGCGGCGTCCAGCACCCGGGCGGCGTTGAGCGTGGCAACCAGCGGCAGGAACCGACCGGACGCGTCGGCGAAGCCCGCCACGGCGCCGCTCTCGTCTGCTGCGGGAACGTCCGCGACGCTGAACACGGTGCCGGAGGTGCCGATCGAGACGATCACGTCACCCGGCCCGGCGCCGACGCCGAGTGCGGCGGCGGCGTTGTCCCCGGTGCCCGCGCCGAGCAGGGCGCCACCCGACCCACCCAGGTCGTCGGCAAGCTTGCCCGCCGACTCCGCCGGGCCGAGCACCTCGGGCACCACCAGCTGTCGGCCGAAGCCCCGCTCCAGCAGGTCCAGTCGGTAGTCACCGGTGGCCGGCGACCAGTAGCTGGTGCCGCTGGCGTCGCCCCGGTCGGTACGCAGCGCGCCCAACCCCGGCGCGCCGGCCAGCCGCCAGGTCAGCCAGTCGTGTGGCAGACAGACGGCGGCCACCCGGGCGGCCAGCTCCGGTTCGTGCGTCGCCAGCCACCGCAGTTTGGTCAGGGTGAAGCTGGCCACCGGGACGCTGCCGGTGGCCTCGGCCCAGAACCGCCGCCCGGCCGAGCCGCCGCCGGCCTCCTCGATGAGGTCGGCGGCGGCGTCGGCGGATCGAGTGTCGTTCCACAGCAGCGCCGGGCGGACCACCCGGCCGTCCTCGTCGAGACACACCATGCCGTGCTGCTGGCCGGCGACGGAGATCGCCGCCACGTCGGCCAACCCGCCGGCCTGGTCGGCGGCGCTACGCAGCGCCTGCCACCAGGCTTCCGGGTCGACCTCCGTGCCGTCCGGGTGCGGTGCCCGGCCCTGCCGGAGCAGGGCCCCGGTCTCCGCGTCCCGGATCACCACCTTGCAGGACTGGGTGGACGAGTCAACGCCTGCGACCAACGGCATGGCGGGGCCTCAGCGGGCGCCGAGCAGGTGCTCGACGGCGAGCTGGTTGAGCCGGACGAAGGCGAAGCCTCGGGCGGCCACCGCGTCGACGTCGACATCCTCGAACGCGGAACGATCGGCCAGGAACTCCTCGTAGCCCTCGCCGTCGCCGAGCGTCGGCGTGCTCAGCTCGCCGACCTTGCTGGCAGCGAGCGCCTCGATCACCTCGGGGTCGGCGCGGAACGCGGCCGCACGCTCCTTGAGCAGCAGGTAGGTGCTCATGTTGGCCGCCGCGGAGGCCCACACCCCTTCCATGTCCTCGGTGCGGGAGGGCTTGTAGTCGAAGTGCCGCGGCCCGTCGTAGGCCGGCCCGCCGTTGGGGCCGCCGTTCTCCAGGAGATCCACCAGGGCGAAAGCGTTCATCAGGTCACCGTGGCCGAAGACCAGGTCCTGGTCGTACTTGATGCCGCGCTGGCCGTTGAGGTCCAGGTGGAACAGCTTGCCCTGCCAGAGCGCCTGGGCGATGCCGTGGGCGTAGTTGAGCCCGGCCATCTGCTCGTGGCCGACCTCCGGGTTGAGGCCGACCAGCTCGGGGTGGGCCAGCTGGGAGATGAAGCCGAGCGCGTGCCCGATGGTGGGCAGCAGGATGTCGCCGCGCGGCTCGTTCGGCTTGGGCTCCAGGGCGAACCGCAGGTTGTAGCCCTTGTCGATGGAGTACTGGGTGAGCAGGTCCACCGCCTCGCGGTAGCGGTCCAGGGCGGCGCGGACGTCCTTTGCGAGGTCGTACTCGGAGCCCTCGCGGCCACCCCACATGACGAACGTGCTGGCACCCAGCTCGGCGGCCAGGTCGACCTGGCGCAGCACCTTGCGCAGCGCGTACCGGCGGACGTCGCGGTCGTTGCTGGTGAAGCCGCCGTCCTTGAAGATCGGGTGGGTGAAGAGGTTGGTGGTGACCATGGGCACCACCAGGCCGGTCTCGTCGAGGGCCTTGCGGAACCGGGCGATGTGCTGGTCACGGGTGGCCGCGTCGACGCCGAACGGGATCAGGTCGTCGTCGTGGAAGGTGATGCCGTACGCGCCCAGCTCGGCGAGCCGGTGCACTGCCTCGACCGCGTCGAGCTCTGGACGGGTGGCGTCACCGAACGGGTCGCGGGCCTGCCAGCCCACGGTCCAGAGCCCGAAGGAGAACTTGTCGGCGGGGGTGGGACGGGGTGCCATGAGCGACCTCCGGGGTGGTGTTGTCCGCTATTTGTTCAGCGATTGAATTATTTGCCCACCCTATGGCACTGTCAAGGGGTGAGCCTCACCCACGCCCCGGCCGGCGCAGTCCGTCAGGGCAGCCTGCGCGAGCTCAACCTCGCCCTGGTCCTCGGCCGGATCGCCACGGCCGACCGACCGCCCTCCCGGGCCGACCTGGCGACCGCGACCGGCCTGACCAGAGCCACGGTGTCCGCTGTCGTCGAGGACCTGCTCGCCGGCCGACTCGTCAGTGAGTCCGACCCCGCACCCCGCTCGGGTGCCGGCCGCCCGGCGCGCGGGCTGGTCCTGGCCGATCAGGGGCCGGCCGGGCTCGGCCTGGAGGTCAACGTGGACTACCTGGCAGTCTGCGTGGTGGACCTCGTCGGCCAGGTCCGGCACCGCACCGTGCACCGGGCCGATCTGCGCCCGGTGGCTCCCGCCGACGCACTGGCCCGCCTGGTCGAGATGGCCGGGGCAGCCCGCGAGGACGCCGCCCGGCGTGGCCTCACCCTGGTCGGGGCCGCGCTCGCGGTGCCCGGCCTGGTGGACGACGCCGGGCTGGTCCGGCTCGCGCCGAACCTCGGCTGGCGTGACGTGCCGGTGCCCGCGCTGCTCGCCGAGCACCCTCCGCTGATCGAGCAGGTGCCCGGCGTCCCCGCACTGGTGGTGGACAACGAGGCCAACCTCGCCGCGCTCGGCGAGCTGCACTCTCAACCACCCGGCCCGTCCAGCTTCCTGCACATCTCCGGAGAGGTGGGCATCGGCGCCGGCATCGTGCTGGACGGCGCGCTGTTTCGTGGCGTACGCGGGTGGAGCGGCGAGATCGGGCACCTTCCGGTGCGCCCCGACGGCCGTCCGTGCCGCTGCGGCGGGCAGGGCTGCCTGGAGCAGTACGCAGGCCAGGAGGCGATCGTGGCCGCCGCCGGGCTCGTCCGGGCGGAGCTTCCCGCAGACACCGCCACGGCCCGGTTGGCCGAGTTGGCCGAGGCCGGCGACGCCGACGCGCTGCGGGCGCTGCACGACGCCGGAACGGCGCTCGGCGTCGCGGTGGCCAGCGTCGTCAACCTGCTCGACCTGGACACCGTCGTGCTCGGTGGCGGTTACGCGGCGCTCGCGCCCTGGCTGTGCCCTCCGGTCCTCGCCGAGATCGGTGCCCGGGTGCTCACCGCGGCCTGGTCGCCGGTCACGGTCCGCCCGTCGACGCTCGGCGCGGAGGCCGCCGCGGTAGGCGCGGCCGGCTCGGTGGCCCGTCGGATCGTCGCCCAGCCTGCCGGCTGGCTTGCCCGCTCCGGCTGATCGCCACTCCACGCCGTGCGGCGCCGTCGGGGGGAGTCGGTATCCTTGCCCTCAGGCAACGATCCCCGGTGAGGAGTCGAGAAGCAGCATGCGCACACGTCGTCAGACGCGAGCCGGCGTCCGGCGGTGACCACGACCCAGCAACCCGGCGGCGCGTCGTTGCCGGCCGACGAACTGCTGGCCCGGGAGCTGCTCGACGGGCTCGCCGAGGCCGTGCTGACAACGGACGGCACCGGTCGGGTCACACTGGTCAACGCCATGGCGGCCGAGCTGATCCCGGAGATCGACGCCGGCACCGAGCTGGCCGGTTGCTCGGTGACAGCCCTGGCCCGGGCTGTCGCCAGCGGCGCCGACCGCTTCGAGGCCGACCATCACGGCCGGCGACTGCGCGGCGTCCGACGGCAACTCGCCGGCCCCCGGTGGGCCTGGTATGTCCGCGACGTCACCGAGGAGCACGCCCGCGCCGCCGCCCTGCTCGCCGAACGCTCCCGCACCGCGTTCCTCGCCCAGGCCGGCAGTCGGCTGGCGCTGGCCCTGCACCGGGACCAGGTCCTCCTGGCCACCACCACGCTCGCCGTTCCCTACCTGGCCGACGTCGCCGTGGCGCTACCCCGGCCGACAGCGCCGACCGAACCGCACCCCCGATGGATCCGGTACGCCGACGGCGAACCCGCCCCGGTCACCGGGCTGGTAAGCCCCGCGCTGGCCAGCCCGGTGACCGTGCTGGCCGAAGCGCTGGCCGACGACCGGGCCGAGCCGGGCCCCTGGCCGGAGGCCGCGCTCACCGACCTGGCCGACCTGCTGCCGACCGAGTTCGGCCCCCCGGGCACGGTGCTGGCCAGCCCGCTGCTCAGCGCCAGCGGGTCGGCCGGTGCGCTGCTGCTCATCCGTCGTCCCGGGCGGCCCGGCTTCGACCCGCGCGACGTGGAGCTGGCCCGGGAGTTCGCCGCCCGCGCGGGTGCCGCACTGGCCACCGCCGACCTGCACGGCGAGCAGGCCCACCTGGCCCAGGTGCTGCAAACCAGTCTGCTCCCGCCCGAGCTGCCCGTCGTGCCCGGAGTGAGCATGGCCGGCGGCTACCGGGCAGCGGGCGACACCCTACGCATCGGCGGCGACTTCTACGAGGTGTTCCCGCACCCGCGCGGCGCCCTGTTCGCGCTCGGCGACGTCTGCGGCAAGGGCGTGGGCGCGGCGGTGCTGACCGGCCGGGTCCGCCAGTCGTTGCAGACGCTGCGGTTCGTCGAGCAACGCCCGCTGGAGCTGATCCACCTGCTCAACCAGGCGCTGTTCGACGCGCCGGACGCGGCACGGCGCAACCAGTTCACAACTGTGCTGCTCGGTTCGGTGGACCGAGGGCCGGCCGGGCTGGACGTTCGGATCGCCGGCGGGGGGCACCCGGCACCACTGCTGGTCACCGCCGACGGCACTGTCACCCCGGTCCCGGTCGGTGGCATGCCGGTGGGGGCGCTGACAGCCGCACGGTTCGCCGAGACCCGGGTGCACCTCGACCCGGGCGATCTGCTGCTCGCGTACACCGACGGGGTGACCGAGGCGCGCGGCTCGCGCGACGCGGCGATGTTCGGCGAAACCCGGCTGCGGGCCGCGCTCGCGTCGGCGGCCGGGCGACCACCGGCGGCGCTGATCGACCGGGTGCTCCGCGCTGTCGACGACTGGCTGGGCGGGCAGGCCCACGACGACGTCGCCATGCTGGCCGTGGGCGCGTCCGCGCCGGCATGACCGACGGGCGGCGGCTCGGCCGACTTGATCAGGCGGTACGCGCCACCGGCGGCTCGCCGGCCGGCCATTCCCGGGCGGCGCCTACCGATCGTTCGGGACCGCCCGACGAACCCGTCCACCCCGCTCGGGTCTGCCGGTCGGATTCGACCGACCAGTTCCCCGACCGCCCACCGGGCCGGTCGTCCGGCCAGTCCCCCTGGCCCGTCGGCTCACCCGGCGTCGGCGCGTTCTGCGCCTGCTGGCGACGGGCGGCTTCGTCGAATTCCCGCATCCCGGTCAGCAGCGCGTCGCGGCCCTCGCTGCTCATCCCGGCCAACACGGCGGCGAGTTGCGCCTGGCGGTCGGCCCGCAGCTCGGCGATGAGCCGGCGGGCCTCCGGAGTGAGATGGAGCGAGATCTCCCGCCGGTCGAAGCGGCCCGGCTCACGCTCCAGCATGCCGGCGGCGACAAGCCGGTCGCAGAGACGGCTGGCGGAGCTGAGCAGCATGTCGAGTCGGCTGGCGAGCCGACGCAGGTTGATCCCGTCGAACTGCTCCACCACCATCACCGCCCGTAACTGGGCACCGGACACTCGGCTGGCGGTCCCCTCCCGGGCGGATTCCCAGATGCCCAGCAGGGCAGCGGCCGCCACGTCCAGCGCGGCAGCCATACTCGTCTCAGGGTCCGTCGGACGGTTCAGTTCGGCCATGGTGGCCCGAGAGTACTCCGAACCCACTGGTAGTCGAGCTTTCAGCGAGGGAGTGACGATGAGCGAACCGGTCAATCGGGCACGACGTGCCCTGAACGAGACACCAGCGGACCGGCTCGTCGGTGGCATCGGGGACGTGCTCGCCCAGTCGTACGGGATCACCGACGTCGAGCTCTATCAGGTCGACTACCGACTCGCGGAGCTCCTGCCACTCACCGACGGTGACTCGATCACGAGCCCCGGGCACCCGGCCTGGCGTGCCTTCGACCACCAGTCGCCGATACTGATCGACGGCACCGCCTGGTTCCCGGTCACCATGCGTGGCGAGCGTCGAGGTGTGCTGTGCCTCTCGCCCGTTCCGGACGACCGGGAGGTCGTCGCCGACCTGGCCGACATCGCCACCGCGCTCGCCCACGAGGTGGCGGCGGTCTCCGCCGGCACCGACGTCTATCGGGCGGCCCGACGCACCCAACGCCTCACCCTGGCCGCCGAGATGCAGTGGGACCTGCTCCCCGGCCGCAGCCGGATCCGCCCCTCGTTCAGCCTGGCCGGGCAGTTGGAGCCGGCGTACGCGGTGCGCGGCGACAGCTTCGACTGGTCCGACGACGGGGAACGGCTCTGGTTGTCCACCATCAACGGCACCGGTGAGGGCGTGGCCGCCTCCCTGCTCACCTCGCTGGCCACCCACGCGCTGCGCAACGCGCGTCGGGCCGGGCTGGGCCTGGCCGACCAGGCCGCCCTCGCCGATCAGGCCATCTACGACCTCTACCGGGGCGAACAGCACCTCTCCGCGTTGCTGATGGAGCTGGACCTGCGCTCCGGGATGATGACAGTGGTGGACGCCGGTTCGCCCCGGCTGGTCCTGCTCCGCGACGGCGACGTCGCCGAGCAACCGCTGGAGGCGCAGTTCCCGCTGGGCATGTTCGAGGCGACCGACTACCACGAGCAGAAGTTCCCGCTGGAGCACGGCGACCGGGTCTTCGTTGTCAGCGACGGGGTGGTGGAGGCCACCGGTCAGCACGTGCGCTACGGCGAGACGGCACTGGACCGGTTCCTGCGGCGGACCGGGCCGATGGCACCCCTGGACGCCGTCCGGTCGCTGATCGGTGATCTGCGCGCGTTCGTGGCCGGTGACCTGGTCGACGACGCGGTGGTCGTCTGCCTGGATTGGACCGGCCCCCAGGCGTGAGCGGTGGTCAGTAGGCGCCGCGGCCGTTGAGCACCGCGCCGAAGGTCTTCCAGAGGATGGTGAGGTCGGCGGCGAGGGACCAGTTCTCCACGTAGTAGAGGTCGAGCCGGATGCCGTCCTCCCAGCTCAGGTCGGAGCGGCCACTGACCTGCCACAGGCCGGTCATGCCGGGCTTGACCAGCAGCCGCCGGGCCACGTCGCCGTCGTAGCGGGCCACCTCCGAGGGCAGCGGCGGGCGGGGCCCGACCAGGCTCATCTGCCCCAGCAGCACGTTGACCAGCTGCGGCAGCTCGTCCAGTGACCATTTGCGCAGCAGCCGGCCGACGCGGGTGACCCGGGGGTCGTGGCGCATCTTGAACATCAGGCCGTCGGTCTCGTTGCGCGCTGTCAGCTCGGCCAACAGCGCGTCCGCGTTCACCACCATGGTGCGGAACTTGAACACGCCGAACTCCTGCCCGCCCCGGCCGACCCGGACCTGTCGGAACAGCACCGGGCCCCGGCTGTCCAGTTTGATGGCCAGCGCGATGAACGCGATCAGCGGCAACAGCACCGCCAGCGCCAGCGACGAGACGGACCGGTCGACGAGACCCTTCACCAGCTTGCGGACGCCGCGGAACTCGGGCGCCTCGACGTGGATCAGCGGCAGGCCGGCGACCGGACGGGTGTGGATGCGCGGGCCGGCGACGTCGGTCAGCGCGGGTGCCACCACCAGATCGATGCCGGTCCCCTCCAACTGCCAGCCGAGGCGGCGCAGCCGGGTCGCGGTCAGCTCACCGGAGGCGGTCACCGCGACAGTGTCCGCGCCGATCGCTGTGGCGGCCTCCGGGATGCCCCGGAACGACCCCACCACCGGCACGTCACCCAGCCGCTGCGCCACCGGCGCGAGCAGCGCGTCCGGGATGCAGGCGCCCACCACCTGGTAGCCGGCGTACGGCTCACGGCGCAACGTGTGGACCAACTCCAACACGTGGGCGGTGTCACCGACCACCAGCACCTTGCGGGACCAGCCGGCGCCCAGCGAGCGGGCCCGGTGCAGCCGCTTGCGGGCGGCGAACCGCGCCACCTCCAGCCCGACGGTGCCCACCGCGAAGGAGATGCCCAGGAAGCCCCGGGAGACACCGACGTCGGCGATGTAGCCGATGATGGCGATCGCCCCGGCCAGCCGCAGGCTGGCGGAGCTGACCCGCCGGTACTCGTCCGCCCCGTAGCCGATCACCCGGTCGTCGTAGCAGCCGAGCGCCTTGAGCGAGATCAGCCAGGCCAGCACCAACCCGGGGGCGACCAGCACGTACGGGATCTCCGAGCCGGTCGGCTCGTCGTCACCGAAACGGGCGACGTACCCGATCAGCAGCGCGATGATGAGGATGGTGGTGTCCAGCACCACCAGAACGCGGACGTAGGACCGTTCGTCGGCGCGCGCCACAAACCCGGCGCGTCGACCGTCCGGCTCCGCCGACGTGGCGGGGGTCAACAGTGTCGCCACGCTCACCGGCCCTCCCACTCTGTACAGGATGGCCCCGGCCGACGGCTCGGACCGGAGGCGGACCGACCATGCCGGAACAGTCGACATCCTGCCTTGACAACTATGACTGCCGATTGCTTCCGACGTATTGCCGTCACTTTTCTTCAACAACCTCGTGACCGAAAAGGGGCCTGCCACACCGAATCGACGGTACGGCAGGCCCCTTGACGTCTGAGCGTCGGATCAGCGCGGCGCTGGCGGACGCCGTGCGATGGCGCTGAGGAAGATGCTGCCGATCTCGCTCGGGTCCTTCGTGACGAAGACGTCGCCACCGGTCACCTTGGTGATCGACTCCAGCTCTGCCTTGCTGACGCCCTCGCCGATACCGATCATGATGACCTGGACCGGCCGCTCCGGGTCGGCGATCTGCTTGAGCTTGCCGAGCAGTTGCTGCTGGTTGAGGCCGTTGTCGTCCTCGTTCTTGCCGTCGGTGAACAGCACTATCGAGTTGACCCGGCCGGGCTGCCAGTTCTCCTGCACCGCCTGGTACGCCGCCAGCATGGTGTCGTAGAGGCCGGTGTCGCCGCTGGACGGCTTCACGGTGGCGAGCGCGCCCTCCAACTGGGCCCGCTGGCCGGAGAGTGGCCCGATCGGGACCAGCTCCCGGTAGTCCCGGTTGCCGACGAGCTTGGTGGAGAAGGTCCACAGGCCGATCGACCAGGAGTCGTCGAAGAGGCCGAGGCCGCGACGAGCCGCGTCGACGGTGACCTCCTCCCGGCTGCGGTTGTTGGCGCTGGGCACCGGGTCCTTCATCGAGCCGGAGACATCGATGACGGCGAGCATCCGACCGGACTGCGTGGCGATCGACCAACTGGAGACGACCCGCTGGATGGCGGCCGGGTCGAGGCCACCCGCCGCGGTGCCGCCGTTCGCCGGTGCGGTCGGCGCGCCGCCGGACGGGCTCGGAGCACCCTGCGGCGCCTTGAAACCCTCACCCCAGTTGCCGTCCGGCGCGCGCAGCGACTGCGCGGCGAGCCGGTTACGGAAGGTCGGGCTGGTGAGCAGCTCGAACAGCACCTTGGCCGCCGACGCCTTGCTCGGCTCGATGCCGGGCAGCACCGCGTACGGGTAGTCCAGCGGCATCGGCGCCGGCTCCATGTAGAGCGCGGCGAGCGGCACCGGCGGCTTCTTGCTGTTGTACGCGATCACGTCCTCTTCGGACAGGGCCGCCGCGCCGAGACCGCTGGCGATGGACGTCGAGTCGTTGGCGGTGGGGAAGCGGGCCAGCAGGTCGTTGCGGAGCGAGGACCGCCCGGTGGCCAGGGCGCGGAGCGCGCCGACCGTGTTGCGCTGGGCGTCGCCGCCGGCGCCGTTCGCGGCGGCGGTCAGCGAGAGCAGACCGGACAGACCCGCCGCGTCGCGGGTCGGCTCGACGATCCCGGTCCGCAGCGGCGCGCTGGTGTTGTTCACCTGCTTGAGCAGGTCGGTCCAGTTGAACTTCTTGTCCGGCCAGCCCAGCCGGGTGGCGATCGGCTCGGGCATCGCGACGACGATCGGGCTGCGCGCGATGGACTGACCGTTGGTCGGAGCGAACGCCGTCGCGTCCTTCTTCAACCGCAGCAGCCAGGTCGAGGAGTCGGGCACCCAGACGTCCGGGCTGACGGCGGTGCCACTGGCCTGCCCCACACCGGCCAGCACAGCACCGTGCTTGGCCGCCACCACGGCCGCCACGTCGACCGGGTCGGACGCGGACACGTCGACGCGGATGCAGGTCGGGCCCACCGCCGCGCCATCCTTGACCCACTGGGACGCGGCGGCGTCCACCGCTGGCGCGAGTTCGGAGGCGACCGCCACGGCGAGTCGGATCTCGCCCGAGCAGCTGGGCTGAATCAACTCCTGGTAGCCGAACCACGCGCCCGTCGTCACGACGAGCACCCCCGCCGTTGCGGCGGCGGCGGCTAGGTGGAGTTTCGAACGCATGCGATGGCGGCCTGCTGACACGGTGACCATCTTGCGTACTAGGTGCCGTCTCTGCCACATCCGTTCGGACTAAAGTTACGGAGGAGAAACAGTTGACCACTTTTTTGCAACACAGAGTGACGGGGCAGCCTCGCGGCGTTGCCAAATAAGTATCGCCCTCACATCTCTAAGTCATCGTTCAGGGCAGTACGCACGTCGGGCTCGGCACCGGCACCGGCTCGCCGACCGCCTCCAGGACACCGGTGTCGGCGTCGCGACGGAACACCCGCACCATGTCCGCCCGCTCGTCGGCGACGTAGAGGTGCTCCCCGATGAGGGCGAAGTGCCGGGGCCACTCCCCGCCGGTGTCCACTTCGGCCACCAGCTCGGGCAGCTCTCCAACCAGGGTGAAGACCGCCACGGTCCCCACCCCACGGTTGGCGACGTAGAGGAACCGGCCGTCCGGGGCGACAGCGACCTCCGACGGCTGGACGTGGCCGGCGCGCTCGCTCGCCTCGACCCGCCCGCGCTGGTGCAACGCGCCGTCGTCGGTCAACTCGTAGGCGGTGACCGAGGCGTCCAGCTCACCGACGAGGTAGCAGCGCCGTCCGTCGGGGTGCCGGGCCAGGTGCCGGGGGCCGCTGCCGGGCTTCGTGTGCATCCGGGGGCCACGCGGCACCAGTCGACCGGTCGCCTCATCCAGGTCGTACCGGTAGACCGAGTCGGTGCCGAGATCCACACCGAAGATCGGCCCGTGGCCCGCCCCGGGCGAGACCATGTGGGCGTGGGCGTGGTCCTGGCGCTCCGGGTCGGGGCCGTGCCCCTCGTGCACCACCAGGTCGGTGCGCTCGCCCGGCACGCCCTGCCTGTCGAGCGGGAAGACCGCGATGCTGCCGCCGCCGTAGTTGGCCGCCAGCAGGTGACTCCCGCCGGGCAGCACCGCCAGGTGGCAGGGCTCGGCCCCGCCGGTCGACCGACTGCCGAGCGGGTCCAGCGCGCCGTCCGCCCCGACCTGCCAGGCGCTGATCTCGCCGTCCGTCAGCTCGTTGACCGCGTAGAGCACCGGCTGGGTGGGGTGCCGCGCCAGGAAGGAGGGGGACGGGGTGAGGGCCACAGTGCCGAGCGAGGTCAGCGCCCCGGTCCTCGGGTCGCGACGAGCGGCGACGATGCCGCTGCCCCGCCCGCCGCTCTGCGCTGTGTAACCCCCGATGTGGACGACCTCACCACTACCGCTCACGCCCAACTCCTCTGCCGGCATCCTTCGTCGATCCAACCAGAGGCTGCCCGCGTTGCCCGTCCGTTAACCGGCTTTCCGGCAGGGATCTCAGGCCGCCGGCACCGGCTCGCCGCGCTGTCGGGCGACGTGCTCCACCAGAGAGATCAACACCATCTTTCCGGACTGCCGGTCCCGGGCGTCGCAGAGCACCATCGGCACGTCCGGGTCCAGGTCGAGCGCTCGGCGTACGGTCTCCAGGTTGAACCGGCGGGAGTCGTCGAAACAGTTCACGCCCACCACGAACGGGATTCCCCGCTGCTCGAAGTAGTCGATGGAGGGGAAGCAGTCGGCCAACCGTCGGGTGTCGGCGAGCACCACCGCGCCGAGCGCGCCGAAGGCCAGCTCGTCCCAGAGGAACCAGAACCGGTCCTGGCCCGGCGTGCCGAACAGGTAGACCTGAAGGTCGTCGTTGATGGTGATCCGGCCGAAGTCCATCGCCACGGTGGTGGTGGACTTGCCCTCCACGCCGGAGATGTCGTCGGTGCCGATCCCGGCACCGGTGAGCACCTCCTCGGTCTGCAACGGACGGACCTCGCTCAGGGCGCTCACCAATGTCGTCTTGCCAGCCCCGAAGCCTCCCGCGATGAGGATCTTCAGGGCCAGCGGGATGGTGGTGCTGGTGCCCACCTGGTCATAGCGCACGGAGTCCACTGACCACCGCCTTGAGGATGTCGTCGTCGGGAAGGATGCCGGCGGGCGGCGGCTCGTGCACCGCGACCAGGCCCTCGGCGAGGAGATCACCGAGCAGTACCCGGACCACGCCGACCGCGAGGTCCAGCTCGGCTGCGAGTTCGGCCACCGACACCGGCCGGTGGGCCAACGTGACCAACCGTCGATGCTCCGGCGGCAGATGCGACTGGCTCGTCGCGTCGACGTTCGAACCAGCCAGCACGAACGCGACAAGGTTGAAATCGTCGACGGCGGAGCGTACCCGGCCTCCGGTGAGCGTGTACGGGCGCATCACCGGGCCGGCTTCACCGTCCAGCCACTCGTGCTGCGGCCCGGGCGGCTCAGTCCGCATCTCCGGCACCCGCTGCCGATCGGGCCGGCGCGGCAAGGCTCTCCCCCACCCGGATCACCAGCATCGCCATCTCGTACGCGACCAGTCCGATGTCCGCGTCGGCGTCGCTCACCACCGCCAGGCAGGCGCCCTGCCCGGCGGCGGTGACGAAGAGGTAAGCCGCCTCCATCTCCACCACTGTCTGCCGGACCGGGCCGCCGTCCACGTGCCGGCTGGCGCCTCGGGCGAGGCTGGAGAAGCCGGCGGCGAGCGCACAGAGGTGCTCGGCGTCGGCGCGCTCCAGCTCGGCCGAGCAGCCGAGCAGCAGGCCGTCGGCGGAGAGCACCACCGCCTCGCGGGCGGCCGGTACCCGTTGCACCAGTTCGTCGAGCAACCAGTCCAGGCCGGCGCTCTGCTTCGTCGATTGCCGCACTAGGCGTCCCTCTCAGTCACGGTCGGGGGTTCGGGGGTCGTCGGCGGGTCGGTGGGGGCGGCCGGGCTGGTTGGCGCGGCCGGGGTGATGGGGGCGGCCGGGCCGGTTGGGGCGGCCGGGGTGATGGCGGTGGCGCGTCCGCGCGCCGTGCCGGCCTGGAGCGCCGCCATCACCTGACGGACCTCCTCGGGCGAGCGGGGCGACGGCGTGTCGGTGACTGTCGACCGGGGCTGGGCCGCCGCCGGGGTACGACGTCGCACCCGGCGGGGCAGGCCATCCAGCTCGTCGTCCGGCTCGTCGGGGGTCGCCGACCCCTCGTCGCGCCCGTTGGCCGGCGCGATGGCCGAGATCGGCGCTCCGCCGGGTGGGGCGGGCGGGGCTGTGCTGGCGGACGGGGCCGTCGGCGGGCGGGTACGGGGGCGGGTCACGGTGCCCCGGCGCGCCGTCCGGGCCAGCCGCCGGCTCGGGTCGGCAGACGCGGTACCGAGCGTGGCGGGGTCGGGGCCGGCCGGCGGCTCGGTGGTGACCAGGTCGCCGGGGATCAGCACCACGGCTGTCACACCACCCTCCCCGGATGGGCGCAACCCCACCCGTACGCCGTGCCGGGCCGCCAGCCGGGCCACCACGAACAGGCCGAGTCGGGCGCTCTGCGCCGGGTCGAACTCGGGCGAGCTGGCCAGTCGGGTGTTTGCGGTCTCCAGTGCCGCGTCGGACATGCCCAGCCCCTGATCGGTGATCTCCAGGGCGTACCCGTTGGCCACCTGCGCCCCGGTGACTGTGACCCGGGTGTCCGGCGGGGAGAAGGCGGTGGCGTTCTCGACCAGCTCGGCGAGCAGGTGGATGATGTCGCCGACCGACCGCCCCAGCACGCCGGCCGGCTGCACGGCCTTGACGTCCACCCGCTCGTACGCCTCGACCTCGGAGATCGCGCCGCGGATCAGGTCGACCATCGCCACCGGGTTCCGCCAACCCCGGCCGGGCGCGGAGCCGGCGAGGATGACCAGATCCTCGGCGTGCCGGCGCAGCCGGGTGGCCAGGTGGTCGACCTGGAACAGCTCAGCAAGCTCGTCCGGGTCCTCGCTACGCCGCTCCATCCGGTCCAGCAGGTGCAGCTGGCGGTGCACCAGGCTCTGGCTGCGGCGGGCGATGTTGAGGAAGACCTCGTTGAGCCCGCGACGCAGGGTGACCTCGTCCACCGCGGCCTGGACGGCGGTGCGCTGCACCTCGGTGAAGGCCCGCCCGACCTCGCCGATCTCGTCGTGGCCGTACTCCAGCGGCGGTGCCTCCCGGGCGACGTCGACCTGCTCGCCACGGCGCAGCCGGGCCACCACGTCGGGCAGCCGGTGCTCGGCCAGCTCCAGCGCGGCGGTGCGGACGCCGCTGAGCCGCCGGACCAGGGTGCGGCCGACCCGCAGCGCCACCAGCACCGAGACCACCACCGCGACGAGCCCGAGCACGCCGGCGGCGGCCAGCCGCACCAGGATCCGGACCGCCATCGGCACCGAACGGTCGGTCAGCGCGTCGGCCTCGGACAGTTCGAAGTCCCGCAACTGCTGCTGCACCGCGTCCTGGCTGGCCTGCCAGGCCGCCGCGTCGACCGTCGGCCGACCGGACCGGTTGGGTACGACAAGCGCGTCCTGCATGCTGCGCAGCCTGGTGAACGCCTCGCTCTCGGTCAGCCGTTGGTACGCGACCCGGCTGCTCTCGGGCAGGTCGGCCACGGCGCTCTCGGTGAGCCACCGTTGGTTGCCGATGGCCTGTACGAGTTGGGTGTGCTCCCCCTCGGCGAACCGTCCGGCGGTCAGCGCGCCGGCCAGCAGCGCGTCGCTCTGGCCGAGCAGCTCCCGGGAACGACCCAACGCGGTGAGCGCCAGGGCCTGCCGGTTGATGTCCGGGTCGGTCAGGGTCGCCATGCCGGCGAACGCCTGGAAGGCCGCGGCGACCATGCCGCTGTACAGGCCGATCGCGCCGGCCCGGTCCACCTTGCGCTCGTCGATGAACTTCCGCCCGTCGGGTAGCGCCGCCAGGGCGTTGACCAACTGGTCGACCCGCGTTTCCAGCAGGTCGTCAGCGGCGTCGCGCAGCGGTTCCCCGTCCACCCGGCGGCGCAGCTCGGCAACCGCCCGATCGGTGCGTCCGCGCTGCTCGGCGAGGGCGGGCAGCTCGGTACTGCCGGCGAGCTGCACCACCGAAAGTCGGCGCTCCCGTTGCAGCTCGGTGACCACTGTCTCGCCGGGGCGACCCAGGTCGTACAGCAGGGTGCGGGCGGAGAGCAGGTTCAGGGCGGGGCCGAAGGTCAACGTGGTCGCGAAGATCCACAGCGCCAGGAGCGCGGTCACCGGCGCTACGACCAACGCGGTCAGCTTCGAGCGGATCGGCCAGTCGCGGGTTTTCATCAGACCTCGCCCGTACAGGGTGGCAGGAGGGGTGCCGGCACCGCCGGGCACCGCGCCTGCCGGTTGCGCGCCCGGCCGCGTCGCCGGGCACCGGCGCGGGCGCCTTGGGCAGGATACGTAATCGGAGGCTGTTTCACTACCGCCCGTGTCGTCACCGCCCAAGCGCCTCTTCTGGGTTGAATCAGGTTTTGGCCGGTGGTAGTTGCGCCCCTCGTCAGGAAAGTGTCTCGGATCGGGATTGGCGATCACTGCGTGGAGGGAATAGCAGATGACGAAGGAGGAGCCCATGTCGCCCACGCAGATAGTCGTCATCGTGCTCGTCGTGCTGGTGATCGTCGCGGTGCTGGCCGTGGCCGCCCGCTCGCTCAACAACCGCCGGGCCCTGCGCAACCGGTTCGGACCGGAGTACGACCGGGTGGTGGCGGAACAGGACAGCCGGTCCGCCGCGGAGCGCGAACTGCGCGACCGGGAACGCCGGCATGCCGAGCTCACGCTCACCCCACTCACCCCGGAGTCCCGGGCCCGGTACGCCGCCGCCTGGGAGGAACTCCAGGTCCGCTTCATCGACTCCCCCGGCGAGACAGTGGGTGACGCTGACGAACTGGTCACCCGGCTCATCGAGGAGCAGGGCTACCCGACCGGTGACTTCTCCGACCAGATCGCCCACCTCTCCGTCGAGCACGCCCGCACCCTGACCAACTACCGGGACGCGCACGAGATCCATCTGCGCAACTCCCGTGGCGAGGCCAACACCGAGGAGCTGCGGCAGGCGGTCGTGCACTACCGCGCACTCTTCGCCGACCTGCTGGGCGAGGAGCCGGTCGGCCACCACACGCCCGAACAGCGCCACCACCCGGACCACGACGCCACGAGCCGCTGAGGAGGCCACCGATGCGCCAGGAAGAGCAGCAGGTGAGCAACGACCACCCGGAGGCAGTCCGGTCCGCGCCCGTGCCGGTACCCCCGGCCGGCGACCGGGCCGGCCGCTCCGACATCCCGGAGGACGCCCTCGACGACCGGGGCACCTTCGACGACCAGGCCGCCGACCACGAGCGGGCCGCCGACACCGACCGGGATGCCGCGTACGACAGGGCCGACGACGAGCTGGCCGACGACTCCGACCCGCGCCACCGGCGCGACGACCGGTCCACCGACGAGGGCGGTTTCCACGAGCCGGGGCCGCTGCCGACGACGTTCGGCGCGACCACTGTGGCCGACGCGGTGGCCGCCTCCGCGCTGGCCAGCCCGCGTCCGCAGGATCAGCCGGACCCCCGGGCCGAGCGGACCGCCCAGCCGGGCGACGGCGCCGAGGATGGTGAGCGGGAGGGTCTGCGCGCCGACCCGACAGCGGAGCTGCACCGTCGCGACGCGTACGTCGACGACAGCGCGGACGTCGACGACCGCACCGACCTCGACGACAGCACCGACGCTGACGCGTCCGCACGGACCGTCATCCCCCCGGGGAGCACTGACGGCGACCCCGAGCGGCGCGCCGATCTGACCGGCGACCGGGACGCCGCCGCGGCGGGCGCGGCCGGCTACGGCAGCGCGACCCCGGAGATGGTCGACCCGGACGCGGACGGCGAACCGGTCCCCAGCGACGACACCAGCCCCACGCTGGAGTCCGCCGGAACGTCCCGACCCGCCGGGTCGACAGTCGCGGCCGAGCCGGCCACGCTCCTCGACGCGGACACCGCGCAGGGCTTCCGGGACCGCTGGCGGGACGTGCAGCTGCGTTTCGTCGACGACCCGCAGGCGGCTGCCGGCGAGGCGCAGTCGCTGGTGCAGGAGGCCATTCAGGCCCTCTCCTCGGCGCTGGCCGCCCAGAAGAACACGCTGGGCGGGTGGCAGGACGCCGGCTCCGCGGACACCGAGCAACTGCGGATGGCGGTCCGCAACTACCGGGACTTCCTGGACCGCGTACTCGGTCGCTGAGTCCACCCGAGCAACACTGGCGCCCCGGCCGAAACGGCCGGGGCGCCAGCTTGCGTACCGGTCGTCGCCGAGCCCACCAGACCGCCCGAACGACCCGAACACGGCAGTCCCGACACCTTCGGGAGTGAAATCGCGCAGACGGGGTAATAGGGCGCGCGCGAACCAACCAGCGTGGACGTCGGGACGAGGGGTGACGGGATGGACGGCGACGGTCTTCGGCTCAACATGAACGGCCTGGACTACCTGATCCTGGCGCTGTACTTCGTCACGGTCCTCGGGGTCGGCTTCGCCGCGCGTCGGGCCATCCGGACCAGCGTCGACTTCTTCCTCTCCGGCCGCTCCCTGCCGGCCTGGGTGACCGGTCTCGCCTTCGTCTCGGCGAACCTGGGCGCGTTGGAGATCATCGGAATGGCCGCCAACGGGGCCCAGTACGGCGTCATGACGGTCCACTACTACTGGATCGGCGCGGTCCCGGCGATGGTCTTCCTGGGCATCGTGATGATGCCCTTCTACTACGGCTCCAAGGTCCGCAGCGTGCCGGAGTACCTGCGGCTGCGGTTCAACCGCCCCACCCACCTACTCAACGCGATCAGCTTCGCCGTCGCCCAGGTGCTGATCGCCGGCGTGAACCTGTACGCGCTGGCCCTCGTCATGCAGGCGCTGCTCGGCTGGCCGCTCTGGACGGCGATCGTGGTCGGCGCGGCGATCGTGCTGGCGTACATCACTATCGGCGGCCTGTCCGGGGCGATCTACAACGAGGTGCTCCAGTTCTTCGTCATTCTGGCCGGCCTCATCCCGGTCACTGTGATCGGCCTGGTCAAGGTCGGCGGGTGGAACGGCCTGATGGACGCGGTCGGCGACACCAAACTCGGCGAGGCCGGGCTGCACGCCTGGCAGGACACCGGCAGCACCGCGAACCCGTTGGGCGCGCACTGGATCGGCATCGTCTTCGGCCTCGGCTTCGTGCTGTCGTTCGGCTACTGGACGACGAACTTCGCCGAGGTGCAGCGGGCCCTCTCGGCCAAGAACATGAGCGCCGCCCGGCGTACGCCGATCATCGCCGCGTACCCGAAGCTGTTCATCCCCCTGGTCACTGTCATCCCTGGCCTGGTGGCCCTGGTCACCGTGAAGGGCCTCGGCGCGGAGAGCGGCGACCTGCAGTACAACAACGCCATCCCGCTGCTGATGCGCGACCTGCTCCCCAACGGCGTGCTCGGGGTGGCGGTCACCGGCCTGCTCGCCTCGTTCATGGCCGGCATGGCGGCCAACGTGAGCGGCTTCAACACCGTCTTCACCTACGACATCTGGCAGGCGTACATCCGCCGTGACCGGTCGGACGAGTACTACCTGCGGGTCGGCCGGTGGGCGACTGTCGCCGCCGTGGTGATCGGGATCGGCACCGCGTTCATCGCGGCCGGGTTCAGCAACATCATGAACTACATCCAGGCGCTCTTCTCCGTCTTCAACGCGCCGTTGTTCGCCACCTTCATCATCGGCATGTTCTGGAAGCGGATGAGCGCGCTGGCCGGCTTCTGGTCGCTGCTGCTGGGCACCCTGGTGTCGCTGAGCCTCTACCTGCTCTACAAGGGCGGGGTGATCGATTTCAACTCCGACCTGGAGGAGAGCTTCTGGGGCGCCGGTCTGGCGTTCGTCACGGCGGTGGTGGTCGCCGCGATCGTCACTCCACTCACCTCGCCCAAGCGGGACGAGGAGTTGCGCGGGTTGGTGTACGGCATGGGCGGCGTCGACCTGAAGGGCGACGTGCTCGCCGGGGACGCCGCCTGGTACCGCTCCCCGGTGCTGCTCGGTCTGATCGCGGTCGCGCTGGCCGCCCTGTTCTACATCCCGGTCTTCTAAGGAAAGGGGTCGGCAGATGAGCAACGATGGCCAGCCGGCACAGGACCCGCTGATCGACGAGGCGCAGGCGGAGCAGCGGCGCTCCGCCGCGGCCCGGCTGTTCGACATCCGCCGGGTGATCGGTGGCCTCTTCGTCGCGTACGGGGTCATCGTGACGCTGATCGGCATCTTCGACAGCCGGGCCGAGATCGACAAGGCCGAGGGCGTACGGATCAACCTGTGGGCTGGGCTGGCGATGCTCGTGTTCGGGCTGCTCATGCTGCTCTGGCAGTGGTGGCGCCCAGCGGAGGCCCCGGCCCCGAACGAGCAGCAGCCCGACGCCTGAACGCCTGACCGCACGGCATGAGCACGGCCCGGACCGACCGCCGGGCCGTGCGGCATGAGCGCGGCACGAAGGGGTACGTGGGGGAAATCAGGCACCGTGTCGGACACAGGAGGCAGCACCATGACCGATCGCGATCGCCAACCGCCGCTGGAGGACAGCCCCGAGGTCGCCTCGGCGGTGGACGATGACGCCACCGTGCCGCAGTTGCGGACCGGAGGTGGCCCGGACCGGGACACTCCGGGCTTCGCCGAACCCCGCAGCCGACCGGACGACCTCGCACCCGACACCGACGAACTGATCGGCGATCCGTACGCCGCCGGTACCGGGGCGACCGGGACGGGCACCGGCGCCGGCGGGGACAACATCCGCACCGGTGGCGAGCAGCAGTGGGAGCCGGAGGACCTGGTGATGGCCCGCGGGCAGGATCTGACACCGGAAAACCTGGAGAAGGCCCGCCGTGACCTGGCCGAGCAGGGCCGGGCGGCGATCGAACGCACAGTGCCCTGATCGGGGCAAGGGGGGGTCCCCGGCCCGACCTGTGACGGTCGAGCCGGGGACCCGGGGGGAACCTGCTGCCAACAGTGCCTCACCAACCACTGGCAGCGGGTTGGTGCGTGGGCTACCCGATCAGAGCGCCGGGTAGGCGTTGCGCATGAGCTCCTGGAACTGGGCGGAGAACCAGGCACCGGAGATCGGTGCGTCGGCCAGCGCTCCGGACGGGTTGTTGCCGTTGCGGGCGTTGCCGCCGTACGTCGGGTCGCACATCCGGTCGAAGCCCTTGCCCTCGTTGTTCGGGATCTCCTTGCTGGAGCCGTCCGACTCACCCGGCGGCTTCACCCAGACGTAGGCGTCGATACCCGTGGCCGGGTTCGCCCGCGGCCGCTCGCCGAGACCGGCACCGGCCTGGTTGCACCAGTTGCCGAGGTGGGCCCGGCGGTCGATGCGGCCTCCGTTGACGTACGTGTCCACGCTGGTCGTCGCGCCCGGGCCGGTGGGCCGGGCGGAGCCGCCCCAACCGTTGCGGGACGTGTCGATCAGCATGCCGATGTTGGAGTTGAAGCCCACCGAGACCAGCTGGTTGCGGAACGCCTGGGCGAAGGACAACTCGTCGACGTAGAAGTTCCAGTCGACCCACTTGGACTGCCGCACCGTCTGGCCGTTCACGTTGTCGGTGACCTTGAAGTACGGCTCCTGCAGCGCCGAGTAGTTCGCGGTGTTGGTGATGAACCCGTGCACGTTGTTGACAGTGCTACCGGAGGCGACCGCGGCGGTCTTCAGGATGTTGGAGGTCGGGACGAAGTTGGAGTCCCAACCGAGCCAGCCGTGGTGACCGGCGTCGATGTAGTTGTAGACGTTGCCGATCGCGCCCAGCTTGGCGAGGGCGTAGCCGACACCGTTGACGTACGCGCCGTTGGCCTTGACCGTGTCGCACATGACCGTGCCGCCGGCCTGATCGGACGTGTTGGTGACCAGGTTCGGCAGGGAGTCGATCTCGATGATGTTGATGATCCGCAGGCTGCTGTACTTCGACTCACCCTGGATCGCGGCGATCGGGTCGATGTACTGGGACTTGTACTTCGGCAGTTCGTCCGGGCCCAGCTCACCGTTGGAGGCGAGCGCCGAGCAGTCCCGGCCGGGCAGGTTGTAGATCACGAACTGGATGTAGCCAGCGCCCTGGCGCAGCGCCTCGTCCAGGTGGTCCCGCACCCCGAAGGCGCCGTTGGAGCTGCTGTCCGGCGTGCCGTTGATCGCGGCGATCCGGTCCAGCCAGACGGCGGTGGGGTTGTTGGAGACCCGGCTTCCGCCGGCCTCGGCGTCCGCCTTGGCCTTCCACTCCGGGTTCACATAACCGCGCACCCCTGCGTACGGGTTGTCGACCTTGACGCCGGGCGGCGGGTTGGTGGTGGGCGGCGGGTCGGTGGGCGGAGGCGTGGTGGGCGGCGGGTCGGTCGGCGGAGGCGTCGTCGGCGGAGGCGTGGTCGGCGGGGTGGTGCCCCCGTTGCAGACCACACCGTTCAGCGTGAACGAGGTCGGCTTCGGGTTGCTGCCGCTCCACGCGCCGTTGAAGCCGATGCTCGTCGACGCGCCGGTGGCCAGGGTGCCGTTGTAGGACATGCTCCGGGCGGTGACCTGGCTGCCGGACTGGGTGAACGTGGCCGACCAGCCCTGCTGCACCCGCTGGCTGGAGTTGGCGAAGGTCCAGCCCAGCGTCCAGCCGTTCAGCGGGTCGCCGACGTTCTTGATGGTGACGCTCGCGGTGAAACCGCCGGGCCAGTCGTTGCTCGTGTACGCGATGTCGCACTGCGTCGCGGCCTGCGCCGCGGTAACCGGAATCGTTACGAGCCCACCGGCGACCAGGGCACCCGCGCCGGCGAGCGCGAGGGCCCGGCGTGGGCCGGTTAGCCTTCTCCACACATTCATGCCACTGATCTCCTTGGGCGAGACCGGGCCCAGGTACGGCCCGGCGGGACGGCCCGATGGGCGTCCTGCACGGACGGCCGTCGGCGCCAACGGGATTCTTTGGGGGCGCCCGACCCGGACGGGCGATGGTGGTGGTGTTGCCCGGCCGATGCGTCGGCCGGTCGATCGGCGGCGGGTGCGTCGCCCGGTGAAACCGGGTGCCCTCGACTCCCCTGCCTGCACGGTGTGGCTCTCTGAACCGCGTTCGCCGATTCTTGCATGGGAGCGCTTCCATGGCAATGGCTCGATGCGTCGCCGGGAGTCGTTTCGGACGATACCTCCGAGTGCGCCCGACCGGCACGGGCCGCTCGGAGCCGCCGCTACCGGATGACCGGGGCGGGCCGGACACGGGCAGCGCGGAACACCGTGCCCCACCCACAGGCGCCCGGGGGACCTGACACGGCACTCAGCGCAGCGAAAGCCGCGTACCACCCCTTCACCTCTTACCTGGATCAAAGGTAAAACGCGAATCTTTCACTTCATAAGTCATGAAACGGTCTAACGTCGGTCTTAGCTCGGTTGTCGCCGAGCTCAGGACAACAGGGATGGAGTGACGCAGGTCATGGCTAAGAAGATGCTCGGGAAGGTCGTTGCGGGCGCCGCGCTCGGCGGCGCGTCGCTCCTGGTGTTCGCACCGGGGATCGCGTTCGCCGACGGCCACGACGACGGCAAGGTCTACGCCAAGCCGCACGTCGTCAAGGCTGGCGACGAGGTCAAGCTCCTCGAGATCTGCCCGGATCGGCAGGAGCACGCGTACGTGTGGTCCAAGGTCACCGGCAAGGTCAAGCTCAAGCCGGCGCACGAAGAACGGGGCGAGGACCGCGAGTGGCGCGAGGAGGAGAACTCCTCCGACCACGACAAGGGCAAGGACGAGCACGGCAAGGACGAGAACGGCAAGGACCACGAAGGCAAGGACGAGAACGGCAAGGACGACAAGGGCAAGGACCACGAAGGCAAGGACGAGAACGGCAAGGACGACAAGGGCAAGGACGAGCACAAGGACGAGAACGGCAAGGGTGGCCAGGGTGGCGGCGCTGCCGCCGACGCCTACGGCGACGAGGACAGCAAGGACTGGAAGGGCGAGGAGCACGGCCAGGACGCCGAAGAAGGCCGTGACAAGAAGGACTGGGACTCCAAGGACGAAGACAAGAAGGACTGGGAGTCCAAGGACGAGCACGGCTCGGAGTACGGCTCCG
>NZ_JBEZFO010000027.1:0-41252 GCF_040649495.1 Micromonospora sp. NPDC048947 | reverse complement strand
GACAAGGGCTGGGAAAACAAGGACGAGCACGGCTCCGAGTACGGCTCCGACAAGGGCTGGGAAAACAAGGACGAGCACGGCTCCGAGTACGGCTCCGACAAGGGCTGGGAAAACAAGGACGAGCACGGCTCCGAGTACGGCTCGGACGAGCGTGGCTCGGACGAGCGTGGCTCGGACGAGCGTGGCGGCTACGGCAAGGACGAGCGCGGCTCGGACGAGCACGGCGGTTACGGCAAGGACGAGCGCGGCTCGGACGAGCGTGACTGGGACAAGGAGCGCGAGTTCGTCTACTACGGCGAAGCCAAGGTGGACAAGGACGCCAAGCCGGGTCGCTACGAGCTCAAGGGCTCCTGCGGCGAGGGCGAGCTCGTCGTGCTGCCGCACGGCGGTGTCGACGGTGGTGACGGTGGCGTCAGCACCGGTACCGACCGGGGTCTGGCCACCGGCGGGGCGGGCCTGCTCGGCGCTGCCGCGCTGGGCGGGATCGTGCTGATGCGTCGTCGGCGGACCGATGGTTCGCTCGTCTGACGTGACGACGACACCGGCCGGCGGCCGTCGCGGGAGACCGTGGCGTGCCGCCGGCACGGCCGTCGTCGTCACCATGGCCATGATCGGCGCCGGCATGATCGGCGCCTCCTTGAAAACCACGCCCACTCCCCGACCGCCGCAGCCGCTGGCCCAGGCCGGCCCCGAGGCGACCGGGCCGGCGAGCACCGCCGACGATGCCCCTCCAGTGGACGGGCAGCCGGTCGGTCAGGCGGCGGCCGGGTTGGCCCGTTCGGCACCGACCAGCATCGAGATCCCCCGGATCGGCGTCGACGCGACGATCATGTCGTTGGGCACCAACCCGGACGGCACGGTCCAGGTCCCTCCGCTGGAGAAGGCCGACCAGGCCGGGTGGTACGAACCAGGAGCGAGCCCCGGCGAGACGGGCAACGCGGTCATCGTCGGGCACGTGGACTCGGCGGTGCTCGGCCCGGCTGTCTTCTTCGACCTCGGCGCTCTCACCCCCGGCGACACCATCACGGTGCGCCGCGCCGACGGAGTGCCGGTCACCTTCACTGTCGACTCGGTGAAGTCGTACCCGAAGACGGCCTTCCCCACCGAGCTGGTCTACGGACCGAGTGACCGGCCGAGCCTGCGGGTGGTCACCTGCGGCGGTCAGTTCGATCAGGCCGCGAAGAGCTACCCGGACAACATCGTCGTCTTCGCCACCCTGGCGGCCTGACCGGCGGCGAAACGAAACGCGGTCCGGCCGGTCGGGGTGACCCGACCGGCCGGACCGCGTCCGGCGTACCTCTGACTCAGGCGGCCGCGGAGGTCCGCACCAGGGTGCGGATCTGGCGCAGCAGCACCGACAGGGCGGCGAGATCCGCCCGCGACTCGTCGAACTCACCCATCGCCCGCCGGGCCCGGTGGATCGAGGTGGCGTTCGACTGCTCCCACTGATGCACCCGCTCGTGCGGCGGCAGGTCGCCCGGGGTGGAGTCGAGTACCTCCGCGGTGAGCGCGGCCAGCGCGGCGTACAGGTCGTACCGCAGCGCCATCCGGGCCAGCGTCTGCCAGCGGTCCTCCCGCGGCAGCAGGGAGATCTTCGACAGCAGCGAGTCCACCCGGAACAGGTCCGACAGCACGAAGTAGACCGAGGCCACCTCGCTGACGTCCCGCCCACTGGCGTTCGCGGTCTCCACCACGTCCATCAGACCGAAGCTGTACATCAGCCGGGTGGCCCGCTCCGCCAGCTCGCGGGGCAGCCCACGTTCGGTCATCGAGTCCATGTGCGCGGCGATGCCCTGGCGCTCGTTGCCGTAGAACAGCTCCTCCAGCCCTGGCAACAGCCGGGTGACCCCGTCGCGCAGCCGGGCGATCTCGGCCGGCACGTCGATCGGCGAACGCCGGTTGGAGACCAGCCACCGCACCGCCCGGTCGAGCAGCCGACGAGTGTCCAGGTAGACGCTGGTCTGCAGCTCCGGCGCCACCTTGTTGTCCAGCGCCTCGACCTCGTCCCACAGGTCGCGCAGGCCGAACACCTCGCTGACCACCACGTACGCCCGGATCACGTCGGCCGCGCTGGCCGCCGTCTCCTCGACCACCCGGAAGATGAACGAGATGCCACCCCGGTTGATCGCCTCGTTGACCAGCACTGTGGTGACGATGTCCCGGCGCAGGCGGTGCCGGCCCATCCGGTCGGCGAACCGCTCACGCATCGGGGTCGGGAAGTAGTTGACCAGGACGTCGGTCGTCCACTCCTCGTCGGCCAACCCCTCGGTGAGGATCTCCCGCTCCAGGACGATCTTCACGTACGCGAGCAGCACGGCGAACTCCGGCGCGGTCAGCCCGGACTCGCTGCGGACCGCCAGTTCCTCGTCCGGCGGCAGCGCCTCCAACGCGCGGTCCAACCCGCCCGAACGCTCCAGCTCGTTGATCATCCGACGGTGCACCGGGAGCAGCGAGGCGGCCTGGGCCTGGGCGTTGTTGATCGCCCGAGCCTGGTCGTAGTTGTCCCGCAGCACCAGCTCCGCGACCTCGTTGGTCATCCCGGCCAGCAGCTCGTCCCGGTCGTCCGTGGTCAGCTCACCGTCGGCCACCGCCGTGTTGAGCAGGATCTTGATGTTCACCTCGTGGTCGGAGGTGTCCACCCCGGCCGCGTTGTCGATGAAGTCCGTGTAGATCCGGCCACCTGTCAACGCGTACTCGATCCGGCCGAGCTGGGTCCAGCCCAGGTTGCCGCCCTCGCCCGCCACCCGGCAGCGCAGGTTGCGCCCGTCCACCCGGATCGCGTCGTTGGACTTGTCGCCCACCTCGGCGTTGGTCTGGGTGGAGGCCTTGACGTAGGTGCCGATGCCGCCGTTCCAGAACAGGTCCACCGGGGCGGTGACGATCGCCTTCATCAGGTCCTGCGGCGACAACTGCGTCACGTCGTCGTCCAGGCCGATCGCCGCCCGCACCTGCGGCGTGATCGGGATGGACTTCGCGGTACGCGGGAAGATGCCGCCACCTGCCGAGATCAGCTCCGGGTTGTAGTCCTCCCAGGAGGAGCGGGGCAGGTCGAACAGCCGTCGACGCTCCGCGTACGAGGTGGCGGCGTCCGGCTCCGGGTCGAGGAAGATGTGCCGGTGGTCGAAGGCGGCCACCAGCCGGATGTGCTCGGAGAGCAGCATCCCGTTGCCGAACACGTCGCCGGACATGTCGCCGACGCCGACCACTGTGAAGTCCTGGGTCTGGGTGTCCAGGCCCAGCTCACGGAAGTGCCGCTTGACCGACTCCCAGGCGCCCCGGGCGGTGATGCCCATCTTCTTGTGGTCGTAGCCGGCGGATCCGCCGGACGCGAACGCGTCGCCCATCCAGAAGTTGTGGGCCTTGGAGATCTCGTTGGCGATGTCGGAGAACGTCGCGGTGCCCTTGTCGGCCGCCACGACCAGGTACGGGTCGTCGCCGTCGTGCCGGACCACGTCCTCGGGTGGCACGATCTGCCCGCTGACGATGTTGTCGGTGACGTCCAGCATCGCGCCGACGAACTCCTGGTAGCAGGCGACCGCCTCGTCCCGGTCGCCCGGCTTCTGCTTCAACACGAAGCCGCCCTTGGCGCCGACCGGCACGATCACCGTGTTCTTCACCATCTGCGCCTTGACCAGGCCCAGCACCTCGGTGCGGAAGTCCTCCCGACGGTCGGACCACCGCAACCCGCCCCGGGCCACCGGCCCGAACCGCAGGTGCACACCCTCGAAGCGCGGCGAGTAGACGAAGATCTCGAACTTCGGTCGCGGCGCGGGCAGGTCCGGAATGGCCTGCGGGTCGAGCTTGAACGCCACGTACGCCTTCGGCCGCCCGTCGGCGCGCTTCTGGTAGAAGCTGGTCCGCAGGGTCGCCTCGATCAGCGTCAGGTACGAGCGCAGGATCCGGTCCTGGTCGAGGCTCGCCACGTCGTCCAGCGCGCCCCGGATCGTCTCCACCAGCTCACCGCTGCGCTGCTGCCGCTGCTCGGTGCTCAACTCGCCCGGCGCGAACCGGGTCTCGAAGAGTTCCACCAGCAACGCGGCGAGCTTCGGGTACGCGATGAAGGTCTGCTCCATGTAGTCCTGCGAGAAGACCGTGCCGGCCTGCCGCAGGTACTTCGCGTACGCCCGCAGCACCACCACCTGCCGCCAGGTCAGCCCGCCGCGCAGCACCAGCTCGTTGAACCGGTCCACCTCGGCCTCGCCGCGCCAGGCAGCCGCGAAGGCGTTCTCCACGTGCGGGCGCACCTCGGCCAGCTCGTGATGCCCCTCGGGCAGCATGAGGCCGAAGTCGTACAGGTAGACCCGACCGTCGATCCGGTCCACCTCGTACGGGTGCTCGTCGACCACCCGTACACCGAGCGAGTGCAGCACCGGCAGCACCGCGGAGAGCATCATCGGCTCGCCGTAGCGGTAGACCTTGAACCGGACGTCCATCGCCTCGGCCAGGTCGGCGCCCGGCACCCGGGTGCCCGGCCGGGGCGCCAACTGCTTGCGGAACAGGTGCATCTCCAGCTGGCCGGGCTCCTCCAGCAGCTCCAGCTTCGCCAGGTCCTTCATCGCCTCGTACGGCGTGTGCCCGTCCTTGTAGCCCTCCGGGAACGCGTCGGCGTACCTGGTGAACAGGTGCTTGGCCTGCTCGTCGCCGAGCTTGCGCTCCAGCACCAACCGGTAGTCGTCGTCCCACAGTCGGGTGGCGTCGGCCAACTCCTCGGCGAGCAGGTCGGCGTCGATGTCGCCGGGTGGCCGCGTCGGGTCGGTACGGACGATGAAGTGCACCCGAGCCAGCATCGACTCGGTGACCCGGGTGGTGTAGTCCACCCCGACACCGTTCAGCTCACGCAGCAGGATGTCCTGCATGCGCAGCCGGTTCTGGGTGGTGAACCGGTCCCGGGGCAGGTAGATCAGGCAGGAGATGAACCGCCCGTACGCGTCTCGACGCAGGAAGACCCGCAGCTGCCGGCGGCCGGCCATCCGCAGCACTCCGACCACCGCGTGGTACAGGTCGTCGGTCTTGATCTGGAACAGCTCGTCGCGCGGGTAGGTCTCCAGGATCTGGATCAGATCCTTGCCCGAGTGGCTGCGCCGGCTCAGGCCGGAGCGGTCCAGCACCTCGGCCACCTTGCGGCGTACCACCGGCAGCTCGCGGACGCTGGTCCGGTAGGCGGCCGTCGAGAACAGGCCCAGGAAGCGCCGCTCACCGATCACGTCACCGGCGGAGTTGAAGATCTTGAAGCCGATGTAGTCCAGGTACGCCGAGCGGTGCACCGTGGCCCGGGAGTTCGCCTTGGTGATGATCAGCAGGCGCTTCTCCAGCACCTTCTCGTGCGCCTCGGGCGTCATCGAGGACAGCGACCGCGCATCCGGCGAATCGGAGCGCAGAATGCCCAGACCGGTGCCGAGCACCGCCTCCAACGCCTTGCCGTCGACCGGGTCGGCGGCGTCGCCGCCGTCGGCGTCCACCAACCGGTACTCGCGGTAGCCGAGGAAGGTGAAGTGGTCCTGGGCGAGCCACCGCAGCAGCTCCACCGAGTCGGTGATGTCCTTTTCCGGCACGGGTGGGCGGTTGTCGGAGGTACGGGCGGAGGCCAGCTCGTCGGCGAGCGCGAGGGCACGCTGACGCATCTTCGGCCAGTCCTCCACCGCCTCCCGCACGTCGGTGAGCACCCGCTGCAACTCGCGGCGCAACCGGTCCCGTTCGGCCGCGTCCCGCACCGGGTCGATCTCGATCCGCATCCAGCTCTCGATGATGTCGCCGGCGATCGCGTCGTCCGGTTCCACATCAGCGGAGACCTCGGTGAGCCGGCCCAGCGGCTCCCGCCGCACCACCACCAGCGGGTGCACCAGCAGGTGCACGTCGAGGTGGTACGAGTTGAGCAGCGCCGTCACCGAGTCGACCAGGAACGGCATGTCGTCAGTGACGATCTCGACGACCGTGTGGTGCTGGTCGGCGTGCGGTTCGTGGATCCGCAGCTTCAACTCGCCTGGCACCCGCTGCTGGGCGAGATCCCGGTGTGCCCGGGCCGCGTCGAGCATTTCTTCCGCCGTGAAGCCGACCAGCTCCTCGTCCGGGGCGAACCGCCAGAAACGGCCGACAAGTGTCGCCGCGTCGTGGTCGTCCCCGGCGAGCGCGACGGCCTGGGCCACCAGGCGCTCCGCGTTGGGGACGGGTTCGTCGAGCTCGGCGTCCTCCACGTCGTCGGCCAGCGCCTCGGCTGGCAGACCCAGATCGTAGATGGTGTCGATGCTCGACCCGGTCAGCCCGGTGACTCCCGTGTCGAGTCGGCCGTAGCCGTCCCCGTCGGTCGCCGAATCGAAGCTGTCATCGTCCCGGCCGGAGTCATCCTGCCGGAGGTCGGGTTCCGGTTTGATCGCCGGACGCCGGTCCATCGGTGCCACTCCCCTCGACCCACCGCGTTGTGGGTCACTCTGCCGCCCAGCCTAGGCCCTGCCGTTGTGCGCCTTCGTCGGCGGACCACTGGCCAGACGTCCGGATCGGGACTTTGTCCTTTCACCCGTTGCGGGTCCGAGGTTGGCCGGCTCCGGGATACCCCGCCACGCGATGTTCATCACACGGGTACGGCCCGTCTTTGAGCGCGGCCGAGCACCTGGGGGACGTTGGGGACGACGTTCCCGTACTACCGTGCGAGGGCAGTCCGAGATCGGAAGGACCAGCTTCATGCCCTTGTCGTACCCCCGGCCCCACCGGCCGAACCCCGCCCGCCGGCTCGCCGCCGCCGCCACCACGGCGCTGCTCGCGGCGGGTGTCCTGGTCGGTTGTTCCGGTGACGACGGGCCGCAACGCACCGTCGACGCCTTCCTCGCGGGTTGGCGCAGCGGCGACCTCCAGGCGGTCGGTCTGATCGACCCGCTCGGCTCGAAACTGCCGTCGGCCGACGTGGCTCGCGAGATCAAGGACCTCTCCGGTGAGCTGGTGGCCACCCCGCCCACGCTGACGCGTCGCGGCGAGCCGAAGATCACGAAGGACATCGCCACCACGACCGTCCAGGTGGAGTGGACCCTGCCCGGTCAGACCCGCTGGGCGTACGACCGGGAGGTTCGGCTCGCCCACGGCGGCGACGACCAGTGGCAGGTGATCTGGGAGCCGAAGGTGGTGCACGAGCAGCTCACCAAGGGCGACCGGTTGGCGCTGCGTCGCGACCCCGGTGCCCGCGCCGCAGTGCTTGACAACGCCGGGAAGGCGCTGGTGACCCCGCGCCCGGTGGTCCGGGTGGGTGTGCAGCCCAACGGGGTCACCGACATCAGGAAGCTCGTCAAGGACCTCGACGCGGCGTTCAAGGCCATCCGCCCGGCGCTGGTCCCCGGCGTCGACCTGGCCGACCTGCCCGACCGGGTGGCCAAGGCCGAGCCGGGCGCGTTCGTCGAGGTGGTGTCGCTCCGCGAGGAGGCGTACCGGCAGATCAAGCCCCGGATCTACGACCTGCCCGGCACCAAGTTCGTCTCCGACAAGATCGACCTGGCGCCCACCCGCGAGTTCGCCCGTGCGCTGCTCGGCAGTGTCGACCAGGCGCAGGCCGACGACCTCGCCGCGCACCCCGACCGGTACGTCGTCGGCGATCTGGTCGGGCATGGCGGGCTACAGGGCCGCTACGACGAGCGACTGCGCGGCGGCCCCGGGCTGACAGTTGTGGTCGAGCGTCCGGCCGAGGGCGGCAAACTCGAACCCACCGGCGCCGAACTGTTCCGCCGGGAGCCGCAACCCGGGCAGGCGCTTGAGACCACGCTGGACGTCGCCGTCCAGAACGCGGCCGACGGGGCACTGCGCGCCGAGCCGCGCCGATCCGCACTGGTGGCGCTCCGCATCAGCGACGGCGCCGTGCTCGCCGCCGCGAACGGCCCCGGCCCGGCCGGGGAAAATCTGGCCTTCGACGCCCAGGTGCCTCCGGGCTCGACGTTCAAAATGGTCAGCACGCTGGGCCTGCTGGACCGGGGCGCGGTCACGCTGGACGGGCCGGTGGACTGCAAGAAGACCTTCACCGTGGACGGCCGGTCCTTCAAGAACTCGGACAACTTCGAGCTCGGCTCGGTGCCGTTCCGCACCGACTTCGCCAAGTCCTGCAACACGGCGTTCGCCGCGCTGGCCCCGAAGCTCGGCGGCGACGGGCTGGCCGCCGCCGGTCGCTCGCTGGGGCTGGAGGGTCAGTGGGACCTCGGCACGGACGCCTTCACCGGCAAGGTCTCGACGGGCGGCAGCCTGGCCGAGCAGGCCGCCGCGTCGTTCGGGCAGGGCACCACGTTGGTCAGCCCGCTCGCCATGGCCGGCGCCACCGCCGCAGTGGCCCGCGGCCGCTTCGAGCAGCCGAAGCTGCTGATCGACCCGGCGCCGGCCAAGCCGGCCCCGGCGGGCGAGCAGCTCAAGCCGGAGTCCGTCGAGGCGCTGCGCACGATGATGCGCGAGGTGGTCACCGCCGGCACCGGCAGCGCGCTCAAGGATGTGCCGGGCGAGGTGTACGGCAAGACCGGCACCGCCGAGTACGACGACAACCCGGCGCACACCCACGCCTGGTTCGTCGGCTGGCGGGGTGACGTGGCGTTCGCCGTCTTCGTGGAGAAGGGCGGGGCCAGCACCGCCTCGGCCGTCCCGATTGCCGAGCGCTTCCTTCGCGCCCTCCCAACCCCCTGACCCACCGGGCCTCGGCCTTCTGGCCTTGATCCACTCGGTTTCGGTGAAACTGGGGTGTCCAAGCCACCCGGACGCCCCGGATTCACTGATCCCGAGTCGATCAAGGCCGGGTGCCCGAAGGCCGGATGCCCGAAGGCCGGGTGCCCGAAGGCCGGGTGCCCGAAGGCCGGGTGGCCGAAGGCCGGGTGGCCGAGGGTCGGGTCAGGCGGTGTCGGCTTCGCGCCCTTCGGGCGGATTCTGGGTCGACGGGGAGATACGTCGGAGCAGACCGGGACCGGCCGAAGCCGGCGGGCCGACCGGTTCGCGCTCAATCAGCGGCGCGATACCGGCCGCGACACCCGACGGCTCGGGGTGGGCTGGTCCGCCGGTGCTGGCCGGTTCCGCCTCGGCCGGCACGCCGCGAGGCACCGCGCCTGTGGCGCCGACGCCAGCCGGCCCGAGCCCAGCGGGCCCGACGCCAGCAGACTCGAGCCCAGCGGGCCCGAGCCCAGCAGGCCCGAGCGCGGCAGGCCCGAGCGCGGCGGACCGGACCCCGGCGGTGTCGAGATCAGCGGCGACATCAGGCTCCGCGACCCGCTCAACGCGGTCGAGCCCATCAGGCCCGGCCAGCCCGTCAAGGCCAACCAGCCCGTCGAGCCGCTCGACACGCTCGGCACGGTCGGGACGCTCGGCACGGTCAGGACGCTCGGTGGCTGTCGCGGCCCGGCCGTTGCCGCGCCGCGGGGAGGGCGTCGGCCATGCCGACAGCAGTCGGGGCGGCACGGCTTCCGGGGCGGTCACCGGCGCCAGACCGGCGACCACGGTGTTCACGATCTCGGCCGCGTACGAGCCGTCCGGGTCGTAGTCGGGGTCGAAGACGGTCAACTCCACGCCGAGGCAGTGCGGGGTGTCGACCAGGCCGGCGAGCAGGATCTCCAGCTCGGCGAAGGCGATTCCACCCGGGTCGGGGGCGTCCACGGCGGGCATCACCGCCGGGTCGAGCACGTCCACGTCGATGTGCACCCAGTAGCCCGCGCAGTCGGCGAGTTGCTCGTGCGCCCACTGGGCCGTCCGGGCGGCGCCTTCGGCGCGCAGCGCCGGCACCGGTCGGGTGGTGATCCCGGCGGCCTGGAGGTCGAGCCGGTATTCGTCCTGGGCCCGGATGCCGAGTACAACCACGTCGATGTCGCGGAAGTAGGGCCGCCGGCCCTCCAGCGCGGCCAGGTCGGCCTGCCCTCGCCCGGTGACCAGGGCCAGGTCCTCACCGGCGGCGGCACCGACGTAGGAGGCGTTGCCGGGGTGCCGAAAGTCGGAGTGCCCGTCGACGAAGACCAGCCCGATCCGCCCGCCGACGGCCTCGCCGAGGCGGTGCATGGCCAGGGCCGAGCCGAGGAGCACGGAGCAGTCGCCGCCGAGCACCACCGGGAACTCGCCCCGGTCGATGATCGAGCCGATGCGTTCGGCGAGGGCCAACGAGTAGTCGGCGATCTCCCGGGCGTGGCACACCCCGTCGCCGGGCCGCCAGTCGCCCGGGTCGTAGCGGGCGGGGGTGACGCAGCCGGCGTCGCGGGCGCGGAGCCGGGCCAGCAGGTCGTGGTCGCGCAGCGCCCCGGGCGCCTTGGCGCAACCCGGGACCGACGTGGGCGTCGGCGGCCGTAGACCGAGATTTGTCGGCGCGTCGAGGACGGCGATCCGGCGCATCGTGAGCTCCCGTCCTCGGTGGTCGGGCGGGCCGGCCGGAACGCCGGCCCGCGCTGGCGTGCTACGAACTCAGAACAGGGCGCTGGCCAGAGCCCGACGCGCCGAGGCGACGGCCGGATCGTCCGGGCCGGCAATGGAGAAGAGCGAGACCAGGTGCTGGCGAACCGTTTCACGGTCCTCACCGGCGGTGCGCCGGACCAGACCGACGAGCCGGGCGTACGCCTGCTCGGCCAGGCCGCTGAGCACCTCGATGTCGGCGGCCAGCAGTTGGGCAGCGACGTCGTCGGGGGCGCTCTCGGCGGCGGCCAGTGCGGTGGACGGGTCGGCGCCGGCCACCCGGCGGGCCACTCCGACCTGGGCCAGCCCCGCCGTGGCCGCGGCGTCCGCCGGGGCGTCGGCGAGGATCTTCCGGTACGCCTGCTCGGCGGCGTCCAGATCGCCGCTCATCAGCGCGTCGTCCGCCTCGTCGAGGCGGGGGTCCTCCGGCTCGGCGACGGTCACGCCACCGGCCTTGAGTACGGCCTGGATCCACTGCCGCAGCTGAGCCTCGGGAACCACTCCGGAGAAGGCGTCGACCGGCTGGCCGCCGACGACCGCGTAGACCATGGGGATGCCCTGCACCCGGAACATCTGGGCGATTCGGGGATTTTCCTGCACGTCGACCCGGGCCAGCACCCAGGTGCCGCCGCCCTCGGCGTTCAGCCGCTCCAGGACCGGGGCGAACTCGTCGCTCTCCGGGAAGCCAGCCGCGCCGAAGAACACGACGACGGGCGTGGCCATCGAGCGTTCGAGCACGTCGGACTGGATGGTCGCCTCGGTGACGTCCACGATGGCGGTGTTGCCGCCTGCTGTGGGCGCGCCCGGGGCGCCGTTGGACGGGCCGCCCTGCGGGGGCGTGCCGGGGCGGGGACTTGCTGGTGCGGGGCCACGCAGCGTGCTGAGGTCGACCGCGCCGCGGGTGAAGATCGACGAGGTGATCCGTGGGTCGCTCATGGTTACCTAGTCTCGCACGTGAGCCCGGATTCTCAGCTCACCCGCAACCCCGACGTTGCAACTCTCACGCCCCGCCCCCGACCCCCGCGATCTTGCACATTCTGTCGCCCGTACGCCGCATTTATGCCTTATGCCGGCGCAGAAACTGCAAGATCGACGGGGTAGGGGGCGCGGGGTGGGGTCAGAAGCGGGCTGGCTCTCGGTAGGTGCCCCACTCGGCGCGCAGGGCGTCGCAGATCTCGCCGAGGGTCGCCTCGGCGCGGACCGCGTCGAGCATGGCGGGGATCATGTTCTCGTCGGTACGGCTCGCCTCGACCATCCGCTGCACCGCCGCGCGTACCGCGCCCTCGTCCCGCGCGCTCTTGCGCTCGGCGAGTACCCGGCGCTGCTCCAGCTCCACCTCGTGCGAGATGCGCAGGATCTCCAGCTCCTTGGCGACAGTGCCGGTGTGACAGTTGACCCCGACGATCTTCTTATCGCCCTTTTCGAGGGCCTGCTGGTAGACGAAGGCCGACTCGGCGATGTGCCCGGTGAACCAGCCGTCCTCGATACCGCGCAGGATGCCGGAGGTCATCGGGCCGATCTGGTGTGGCCCGTCTCCGCCGAGCTGCCGGATCCGGGCGAAGATCTCCTCCGCCTCGGCCTCGATCTTGTCGGTCAGCGCCTCGACGTACCAGGAGCCGCCGAGCGGGTCGGCCACGTTGACCACACCGGTCTCCTCCATCAGCACCTGTTGCGTACGCAGGGCGATCTCGGCGGACTCGTCGGTGGGCAGCGCCAGGGTCTCGTCCAGCGCGTTGGTGTGCAGCGAGTTGGTGCCGCCGAGCACCGCCGCGAGAGCCTCGACGGCGGTGCGTACGACGTTGTTGACCGGCTGCTGCGCGGTCAGCGACACCCCGGCGGTCTGCGTGTGGAACCGCAGCCACAGGGCCTTCTCGCTGGTGGCGCCGTAGACGTCGCGCAGCCAGCGGGCCCAGATCCGGCGGGCGGCGCGGAACTTGGCGATCTCCTCGAAGAAGTCGAGGTGCGAGTCGAAGAAGAAGCTCAGCCCCGGCGCGAAGACGTTCACGTCGAGCCCACGCGAGAGACCCAGCTCCACGTAGCCGAAGCCGTCCGCCAGGGTGTACGCCAGCTCCTGCGCCGCTGTCGAGCCGGCCTCACGGATGTGGTAGCCGGAGACCGAGAGCGGCTTGTAGCGCGGGATCTCCCGGGCGCAGTACTCCATCAGGTCGCCGATCAGGCGCAGGTGCGGCTCGGGGTCGAAGAGCCACTCCTTCTGCGCGATGTACTCCTTGAAGATGTCGGTCTGCAGGGTGCCGTCCAGCTTGGACAGGTCGGCGCCCTGCCGCTCGGCGGCGACCAGGTACATGCAGAACACCGGCACGGCCGGGCCGGAGATGGTCATCGAGGTGGTGACGCCGGCCAGGTCGATGCCGTCGAAGAGCGCCTGCATGTCGGTGGCGGTGTCGATGGCCACGCCGCAGTGGCCGACCTCGCCGAGCGCCTGCGGGTCGTCCGAGTCGCGGCCCATCAGCGTCGGCATGTCGAACGCCACCGAGAGCCCGCCGCCACCGGCGCCGAGGATCATCTTGTAGCGCTCGTTGGTCTGCTGGGCGTTGCCGAAGCCGGCGAACTGCCGGATCGTCCAGGTCCGACCGCGGTAGCCGGTCGGATACAAACCCCGGGTGTACGGATACTCGCCCGGCCAACCGATCCGTTCGAAGCCCGGATAGGTGGCCCCCTCCGGCGGCCCGTACACCGGCTCCACCGGCATGCCGGAGAGCGTGGTGAAGTCCGCGTCCCGCTTGCGCGCGGCGTCGTACCGGGCCTGCCAGCGCGCCCGTCCGGCGTCGATCTCGTCGGCGTCCATGAGCAGGGCTCCTCCTCGGGTCCTCGACTGCCCGTCGAGTGTAAGGCCCCTACCTGAACGATCGCTAAGTCACGTCCTACCGGCGAGTAACGGCAGACCCCGCGCCGATCATGGAGTTGTCAGGCCGGGGGTGCGGTGGGGGTGTCGCCGATCGCCATGTCGTCAACCCGGATGTTGACCTCATCGACCCGCAACCCGAAGGCCTCGACCGCCTCGGTCACACGAGCGCGCACCTGACCGGTGACCTCTGCCACGGGTCGACCGGCCTGAATCACCAACACCAGGTTGACCACCGCGGCGTCCCCGGTCACGTGGGCCGAGCAACCCCGCCGGGCGTCACCCACCTGGTCCAGCCCGACCCGGTCGAGAACCGCGTTGAAGAACCGGGCGACGTCCCCGCCCAAATCGGCCACGCCGGGCACCGCGCGGGCCGCCGCGACGGCGATCTTCTCGATCACCTCGTCGGCGACCTGCGTCGTCCCGCCAGCCGGCACCGACGCCCTCGCCAACTCCCGCGTTGCTTCCAGGTCCACAGTCGCTCCCTGCTCCTCGCACCACCGCGTCCGGGCACGTCCGGCCCCCGCTGAAGAGGAGGCGGTGCGAGCCTACTGGGACGATGCGTCCCGGGATGTTCCCGGCGGACAGCCAACGGGCGGCGCGGCAGCCGTCACGCCGTTGGGCAGCTACGCCTCAGGCGCCGGCTGCCGTACCCGGCTGGTTCAGCTCGATGTCGTCCACAGTGACGTTGACCTGGGTGACCGTCAGGCCGTACTTCTCCACCGCCTCGATCACCGCGGCCCGCACCGCCTCGGTCACGTCGGCTACGACGTGCCCGGCGTCGATCACCAGGACCACGTTGATGACGGCCGAACTGCCCTTCACGTCGGCCGATATGCCCCGCCGAGCGTCGCCCACCTCGTCCAGGCCGATCTTGTCCAGCACGCTGTTGAAGAACCGGGAGACATCGCCGCCGAGATCGGCGACACCGGGCACGGCACGAGCGGCCGCACCGGCGATCTTCTCGACGACCTCGTCGGAGACCGACGTGACACCCCGGGCCGCGCCCGTCGCGGGCTGCACTGCACCGGCGTTCTCCACCGCGTCCGTCATGATCACATCTCCCCTGGTCCGACACATTGTGGACCGACCGTCCCGTCAGCCCGCTCGCGAGGCTGACCATTCGGCGGCCACGCGCCGCGAGCCTACTAAAACCGGAGTGACCTTCGCTTCCGGGCAACCAAACCACGGTGTCGCCGCGACGTACCGGCGTGGAGTCCGGCGCACCATCGGACCACTTGGGCCGACGATCGGAACAATCCACAATGGATCGCTCCCGCTACACGAGTGCGGTCTGTCTGATGCGCAGGACGCATCGACGAGGGCCGCTTCGGGTACTACGCGGGGCCGGTGCGGGCCGACGCTGGCGGCCAGTGGGTCAGGTTCGGTGGCCAAAGCCGCGGCACCTGCTGGACCAGCCCCTGGGGGCACTGCGGATAGATCCGCGGACGCGGGGCCGTCGCCGGTCGTCGGGGGCGGCCCCGTCGCATTCCCCGGTCAGCGCGCGAGCTGGGCGAGCAACTCGTCCGCCGCCGTGTACGGGTCGGTGGCACCCTCGGCGACCTTGGCGGCGAGCGTGGCCAACTCCGTACCGTCGCGCAGTGAGCCGATCCGGGCGCGGAGGGTGCCGAGCGCTATCGCCTCGATCTCGGCGGCGGCCCGCGTCTCCTGGCGGCGGCGCAGCTCGCCGTGCTCGACCAGCCAGCCCCGGTGCTTGTCGATGGCGGCGGCGATGTCGTCGATGCCCTCGCCGCGCGCGGCGACCGACCGGACCACCTGGGGCCGCCACTGCCCCGGCCCGCGCTCACCGAGCGCGATCATGCCCTGGATGTCACGGACGGTGGCGTCGACGCCGTCCCGGTCCGCCTTGTTGACCACGAACACGTCGGCGATCTCCAGGATGCCGGCCTTGACCGCCTGGATCGCGTCGCCCATCCCGGGTGCGAGCAGCACCAACGTCGTGTCGGCGAGCGAGGCGACCTCCACCTCGGCCTGCCCGACGCCGACCGTCTCCACAAGCACCACGTCGCAGCCGGCGCCCTCCAGCACCCGGACCGCCTGCGGCGTCGCCGCGGCCAGCCCGCCGAGGTGCCCCCGGCTGGACATCGACCGGATGTAGACGCCCGGATCGGTGGCGTGGTCCTGCATCCGCACCCGGTCACCGAGGATCGCTCCGCCGGTGAACGGGCTGGACGGGTCGACCGCCAGCACGCCCACCCGGTGCCCGCGCGCCCGCAGCGCACGGACCAGCTCGTTGGTGGTGGTCGACTTGCCCACCCCTGGTGAACCGGTCAGCCCGACGACCTGGGCCTGCCCGGCGTACGGCGCCAGCGCCCCGGCGATCTCCGGCAACAGCGCGTCACCGTTCTCCACCAACGTGATCAGGCGAGCCACCGCGCGGGGGTCGCCAGTGCGGGCCCGCTCGACCAGCAGCGGTACGTCCCGGCTGCGGCGCACCGACGTGGTGCCCGCTGCCGGGACGTGCTCAGCCTCGCTCACTGCGTCATCCCTGTCCGTGACTGCGGGGCTCGCAGGACCAGCTCACTCCTCGTGCTCACTGGCTGGTCTCGGCCTTGCCCGGCACGTGGATGATCAGCGCGTCGCCCTGGCCACCGCCGCCACACAGCGCGGCCGCGCCGGTGCCACCGCCGCGCCGCTTCAGCTCCAGGGCGAGGGTGAGTACGAGACGCGCGCCGGACATGCCGATCGGGTGCCCCAGCGCGATCGCGCCGCCGTTGACGTTGACCTTGTCCGGGCTGATCCCGAGGTCCCGGGTGGACTGGACGCCGACCTGCGCGAACGCCTCGTTGATCTCGATGAGGTCCAGGTCCGCGACGCTCAGGCCACCCTTCTTCAGGGCGTGGTTGATCGCGTTGGACGGCTGTGAGTGCAGGGAGTTGTCCGGGCCCGCCACGTTGCCGTGCGCACCGATCTCGGCCAGCCAGGTCAGCCCCAGCTCCTTCGCCTTGGCCTTGCTCATCACGAGCACCGCGGCGGCCCCGTCGGAGATCGGCGACGAGCTGCCGGCGGTGATGGTGCCGTCCTTGGCGAAGGCCGGGCGCAGCTTGGCCAGCGAGTCGACAGTGGTGTCCGGACGGATGCCCTCGTCCTCGGTGATCACCAGCGGGTCACCCTTGCGCTGCGGGATGACCACCGGGGCGATCTCGTCGGCGAAGTGGCCGTTCTTCTGCGCTGCGGCGGCCCGCTGGTGGCTGGCGGCGGCGAAGGCGTCCTGCTCCGCACGCGTGATGCCGTGCTTGACGCCGAGCCGCTCGGTCGACTCGCCCATCGAGCAGCAGTCCCAGGCATCGCTGAGCCCGTCGTGTGCCATGTGGTCCTTGATCACCACGTCGCCGTACTTGTAGCCGGTGCGCTGGCCCATCAGCAGGTGCGGGGCGTTCGTCATCGACTCCATGCCGCCGGCCACCACGATGTCGAACTCGCCGGCGCGGATCAGCTGGTCGGCAAGGGCGATCGCGTCCAGGCCGGAGAGGCAGACCTTGTTGATGGTCAGCGCCGGCACGGACATCGGCACGCCGGCCTCGACCGCCGCCTGCCGAGCCGGGATCTGACCGGTGCCGGCCTGCAACACCTGCCCCATGATCACGTACTGGACCTGGTCCGGGCTGACGCCGGCACGCTCCAGCACCGCCTTGATGGCGATCCCGCCGAGCTTCGTGGCCGGAAGGTCCTTGAGGTTGCCCAGCAGCCGGCCCATCGGGGTCCGCGCGCCGCTGACGATCACCGAAGCCATGCCTGCCTCCGAGAGGGGTGCCGAGCTGTACGCCTTAACGATTGTTCGGCCAGACTAGCGCCATGGCAGAGAACTCCCCCGTCGAGCCCGGTGCGGACTACGTCACAGACATCGGACTTCGCAAGATTGACCACGTCGGGATCGCCGTGGCCGACCTGGACGCCGCGATCGACTTCTACCAGCGGACGTTCGGGATGCGCTGCGTCCACGTGGAGACCAACACCGAGCAGGGCGTACGGGAAGCGATGCTTGCCGTCGGGCCGACCACCGAGGGTGGCTGCGTGCAGTTGCTCGCCCCGCTCACACCCGAGTCGACGATCGCGAAGTTCCTGGACCGCAACGGGCCGGGCGTGCAGCAGGTCGCGTACACGGTGGTGGACATCGACGCGGCCTGCGCCGCGCTGCGCGAGCGCGGCATGCGCCTCCTCTACGACGCACCCCGACGCGGCACCGCGGACAGCCGGATCAACTTCGTCCACCCGAAGGACGCCGGTGGCGTCCTCGTCGAACTGGTCCAACCCGCCCCCACCCCCCACTGACCCAGTGCCGCCCTCCCTCCTGCCGCCGTCCCCTGTTGATCAAGAGGTTTGCGTCATCCGGCGCCTCGTAGGTGACCGAAAGCTCTTGATCAACAGGGGGTGGTGCCCCGGGAGCCCGGTGGGCGCGCACGTCAGTGCGCGATTCGTGGGGTGGCTGGACACCTTCACGCATCGGCGGATGCAGTTTTTCACAGAGGACTTCCCGGCCTAGCTACCGTTCAGTAACGTCCGGCCCCACAGGAGCGCGACCGGTGCCGGATGTGTCGAATGCCGACATGGCGGTCGTGCCCACCGGCGCCGACGATGGCAGCACCCGGGCCCGTGCGGGTGCGGATGAACCGGAGGTCACCGTGCAGGACATCCTCGAAGCGATCATGGTGGCGGAGGAATCGAACGATCCGGACCGCGAACTCGCCGGCCTCGCCGGGCTGCCCGTACCGGAGAGCTACCGGGGCGTTGTGGTCCGCGCCGAGGAAGCCCGGATGTTCGACGGCATGGCCACCCGGGACAAGGACCCGCGTAAGGCCCTGCACGTGCAGGAGGTGCCGACGCCGGAGCTGGCGCCGGGCGAGGCGCTGGTCGCGGTGATGGCCAGCGCGATCAACTACAACACGGTGTGGACCAGCATCTTCGAGCCGCTGCCCACCTTCAAGTTCCTGGAGCGCTACGGTCGGGTCTCCGAGCTGACCCGCCGGCACGACCTGCCGTACCACGTGGTCGGCTCGGACGCGGCGGGCGTGGTGCTGCGCACCGGCCCCGGCGTGACCCGGTGGGCGCCCGGCGACGAGGTGGTCGCGCACTGCCTCTCCGTCGAGCTGGAGGACGCCGCCGGGCACGACGACACCATGCTCGACCCGCAACAGCGGATCTGGGGCTTCGAGACCAACTTCGGCGGGCTGGCCGAGCTGGCAGTGGTCAAGGCCAACCAGCTGATGCCCAAGCCGCGGCACCTGAGCTGGGAGGAGGCGGCCAGCCCCGGGCTGGTCAACTCCACCGCGTACCGGCAGCTCGTCTCGCACCACGGGGCCAACATGAAGCAGGGTGACGTCGTGCTGATCTGGGGCGCGTCCGGCGGCCTCGGCGGCTACGCCACCCAGATGGCACTCAACGGCGGCGCGATTCCGGTCTGCGTGGTGTCCTCGCCGGAGAAGGCCGAGCTGTGCCGCCGGATGGGCGCGGAACTGGTCATCGACCGCGCCGCTGAGGGCTTCCGCTTCTGGAAGGACGAGGAGACCCAGGACCCGGACGAGTGGCGGCGCTTCGGCGAACGGATTCGGGAGCTGACCAGCGGCGAGGACCCGGACATCGTGTTCGAGCACCCGGGCCGGGAGACGTTCGGCGCCAGCGTCTACGTGGCCCGGCGCGGTGGGACCATCGTCACCTGCGCCTCCACCAGCGGCTTCCTGCACCAGTACGACAACCGCTACCTGTGGATGCACCTCAAGCGGATCGTCGGCAGCCACTTCGCCAACTACCACGAGGCGTGGCAGGCCAACCGCCTGGTCGCGCTCGGCAAGGTGCACCCGACGGTGTCCCGCACCTACCCGCTGGAGCAGACCGGCCAGGCCGCGTACGAGGTGCACCGCAACGCCCACCAGGGCAAGGTCGGCGTGCGCTGCCTCGCACCCACCGACGGGCTGGGCGTACGCGACGGAGAGTTGCGGGCCCGGCACGAGGACGCGATCAACCGGTTCCGGGGTCACTGACCGGCACCGCCGGCCCGGCGTCACTGAGCGGCACCGCCGGCTCCCGGGGGCACTGACCGGGCTCCGGGGCGCCGAGGCGGGTCCCGGCCGGACGGTGGAACGCCGGATGACCATTGCGCTGATCGCTCATTGTTCTTCCGCCCCCATTAGCGGATAAGCCACCCGGATCGAACAAAGGGCCTCGGGGTAACCCCGGGGCCCTTTTCCGCGTCACGCTGCGTGGCGTCCGACCCGCCGGGACCTGCCAAGATCGCCGATTGGTCCCACCTCGCCGATCGCGGGAGTTGACCATGTAAAGAGGGCACGAAAGCTTCGCACCGCTCTTGCGAAGCACCCTGGGGCGTCTGCCAGTATGTCCCAATGCCCCAGCAGCAGTCCTCCCCTCTCGCGTTCTTCGATAACGCGAACTCGCAGCCAGATTTCACCGTTGGCCTGCGCGGATACAACACCCATCAGGTCGACGACTTCCTCGGCCGGATGACCGCCGCGCTGACCCAGTCCGAGCAGGCCCGTGCCGAGGCCGAGCAGCGGATGAACGACGCCCAGCGTCGGCTCCGCCAGGCCGAGCAGCGCATGAGTGCGCTGGAGCAGAAGCTCACCGACACGAACAAGCAGCTCGAAGAGAACAGCCGGCCCACCCTCTCCGGGCTCGGCACGCGCGTTGAGCAGATCCTCCGGCTCGCCGAGGAGCAGGCCAACGACCACCGCAACGAGGCCAAGCGCGAGTCGGAGGGCATCCTCTCCGCCGCCCGCCTCGAGGCCCGCGAGATCACCGACAAGGCCCGTGCCGAGGCCGCCGCCATGAAGGCGAGCGCCGAGCGCGAGGCGGGCAACCTGCGCACGGCCGCCGAGCGCGAGGCCGCCGAGGTCCGGGTGCAGGCTCGCCGCGAGGCCGACACGCTGCGCGCCGACGCCGACCGGGAGACCAAGCAGCTGCGTACTGTCACCGCGCACGAGGTGGCCGAGCTGAAGTCGACAGTCGAGCGGGAGGTCGCCACCCTGCGGGCCACCGCCGAGCGGGAGATCACCCAGCAGCGGGCGAAGGCCGCCCGCGAGGCTGAGGAGAAGCGCGCCGAGGCGACCAAGCTGCTCACCGATGCGCGGGACAAGCGCGACAAGGACCTGCAGGCCCTGGAGCTCCAGCTGGCCGAGCGGCGGGAGAAGGCCGAGCGCGAGGAGTCCGAGCGGCACGCCGCCCAGGTCGCGCAGACCCAGAAGATGGTCAGCGAGGCCGAGCAGCGTGCCCGGGCCGCGCAGGAGCGGGCCAAGGAAATCGAGCAGCGCGCAGAGGCGCGTCGGGTCGAGTCGGAGCGCAACGCCGCCGAGACTGTCGACAAGGCCAAGGCCCACTCGGAGAAGACCCTCAACGAGGCGAAGGCCGAGTCGCAGCGCCTGCTCACCGAGGCTCGCACCGAGGCGGAGCTGACCACGCAGGCCGCCCGCCGCGAGGTCGAGGACCTCACCCGGCAGAAGGACGCTGTCACCTCGCAGCTGGGTCAGATGCTCTCCGGCCTCGCCGGCATCGTTCCGGGAATGCCGGCGCAGGCCGCTCCGGCCGCCAAGCCGGAAGCAGCCAAGAAGACCGATGGTGGTCAGGAGCGGGTGCCCGCGGAGACCGCCGGCTGACGCGAGGCGTCAGGTCGGGGCATCGACGGCGCGAGGTGACACCGGGTAACCGGTGCCACCTCGCGCCGTATGCGTTTCCTAACCCCTGGTATCCGTTGGCGGCAACGGAGTGAAGTAGCTCCCACAAGGCCCGTCCGTATCGCCCCAGCCGGGCCCGTTGCGTGTGAGGATGGGGGCATGTCGCACGGCGAGGAACTGTTCGCTCTCGGCGGGGACGTGACGACGGAGCCCAGCTTCGAGTCCGCTCTGCGGGGGTACGAGAAGAAACAGGTCGACCGTTATGTCGCACGTGCTGAGCACGAGATCGCGACCCTCGCCTCCGAACGGGAACAGGCGTACACACAGATCCACAAGCTCGCCGGCCAGGTCGAGGTTCTCCAGCGCGACCTGACCCAGGTGCGCAAGCAGATGAACGTGGTCGACCGGGCGTCGTTCCGGCACCTCGGCCCGCGGGTCGAGTCGATCCTCACTCTCGCCGAGGAGCAGGCCGAGGAGATCCTCGGCGACGCGAACGGGGAGATCGAGGCTCGTCGTGCCGCCGCCGAGCACATCATCGAGGAGGCGCGCGAGCAGGCAGCGCGGGCTCTGAAGGACTTTGAGATCGCCCTCGCTGCCCGACGCGCGGAGGAGGAGCGGCACAGCGCCGCGCAGCGGGCCGAGGCGGACGCGGCCCTACGGTCGGCCAAGGACGAGTCGGCGCAGTTGCGCAAGGCCGCGCAGGACGCTCTGGCGAAGGCCCAGCAGGAGGCCACCCAGCTGCGGGATTCGGCCAAGGAGATCCACACCCGGGCCCAGCAGGAAGCCACCAAGCTGCGCGAGACGGCCCGCGAGACGCTGGCCAACGCCCGGCAGGAGGCGAGCGATCTGCGCGATGCCGCCAAGGAGGTGCATGCCAAGGCCCTCCAGGAGGCCAAGCGGCTCACCGACACCGCTACCGAAGCCGGGCGGGCCACCCACGCCAAGGCCCAGCAGGAGGCCAAGCAGATCATCGACGACGCGTCGATGGCCGGTCGGGCCACCCGCGCCAAGGCGCAGCAGGAGGCCGAGCGGCTGACGACGCAGGCCACCGAGTCGGCGAAGCGCAGCCGCGCCGACACCGAGGCGTACGTGCAGCGCATGCGCACCGAGACCGAGGCGTACGTGCAGCACACCCGGGCGCAGACCCAGCAGGAGCTGGGCGCGTGGCGGGCAGGGGTGGAGCAGGAGGTCAACTCCCGTCGGGAGGCGGCCGACCGGGAGCTGGCGCAGCGACAGTCCGCGGCCGAGCAGGAGTTCGCCAAGCGCCGCGACGAGCTGGACAAGCACCACGCGGCGCGCCAGCAGGAGCTGGAGGCCGGGGTCGCCAGCCGTCAACAGGAGCTGGAGGCCGGGTTCACCAGCCGTCGCGACGAGCTGGAGACCGAATACTCCACCCGGAAGAACGAGCTGGAGACCGAGTACACGGCTCGCAAGAACGAGATCGAGCAGGGCGCGGCCGGCGTCCGTCAGGCGGCCGAGCAGGACGCGGCGGCGCTGCGCCAGCGGTCCGAGGCGGAGGCCGCCGAGCTGCTGAGCCAGGCCGAGGCCGAGGCCAGCGACAAGCGCCGCAAGGCCGACGAGCATGTCGCGGCGTCCCGGCGGCAGTTCGAGGAGTACGCGGCCACCACGCAGCAGCACCTGGCCACCACCCAGCAGCACCTGGCGGCGACCCAGCAGGAGTCGGCGGCGGGCCGTCAACAGTTGGCCCAGGTGATGTTGGAGATCGCCCAGGCTCAGCAGCAGCTGGCGGATCTGCGGCAGGAGACCTGGAAGGCCCGGCAGGAGTCCGACGAGCTCCAGCGCCAGATGTCCGAGCTGCGGTTGCAGAGTGTAGCCGGTCCGATCGACGGCCCGACCGCGCCGGCCGGAGACGCCAGCGCGAACGAAGGCGTGCCCGCTGGTGGGGACGACGGCGTGAGCGTTGCCGCCGGCGCGGCCTCCGGGTCGCGTACGGGCGGCGGGCTGAAGACGGAGCCCGCCGACACCAGGCAGCCGGTGAACGCCGGTGCGGAGGAGTCCGGGCAGTCCACGACGCGGCCGGTCGGCGAGCCGGTGACCACCGTGGACGGTGGCACGGCGAGTGCCGGGGTGGACGGTGAGCCGACAGTGGCCGCCGTTCCGGGCGAGGGTGGCCGGGGCGCCAAACCCACCAAGATCACTAGCACCGGTGAGAACGGCAAGCGACCCACCAAGCCGACCACCGACGAGCGCAGCGCCAAGCCCAGCAAGGTCACCATCGAGAAGGAGTGACGGGCACCCGCCAGCCGAAGCTTTGAAATCTTGGACACTTTCCGTCAGCGGCTGACGGAAAGTGTCCAAGATTCACTTCTACGCCGGGTGGCGTAGGGGCGCGCTGGGGGTCCAGCCGGCCGCGATGAGGGCGCGGCGGACGCTGTCAGCGACCTCGTCCGGGCGAGCGCGGACCAACGAGGCCGGGAAGCGCAGAATCCGGTCGCCGCTGGTCCAGACGTCGTTCTGCCGACGCATGTCGGCAGCCCACTGCTTGGCGTCCATGTGGTGCGCGCCGTCGATCTCCACCTGCACCCGCCACTCCCGCCAGTACGCATCCAGCCAGCGGTTCCGGCCGGCCGCGTCGACCCGGTGCTCCTGAAGATCCGGGGCGGGCAGCCGGTGTCTGCGGCAGAGCCGCAGGAAGTCGATCTCCGAGAGCGCCTGTGCGCCGCCCGCGATGTCGCTGATGGTCTGCCCGATCAGCCGCCGACGGGGCGCCCGAGGGAGGACGTCGAGCACCGCCTGCAACTCCTCGGGCAGCACCCGGCGTTGCTGGCAACCGGCGGCCAGCACCGACTGCGCCTCGTCCACGCCGGCCGCCCAGCCCGCCGCGTCCACCAGGGCCCGCGCCGTAGTGGTACGCGGTGGGCGGGCACGTTGGAGATGGGCCTCGGGGAGGACCGTCGTGCGGTGGACCAGGACGGCGGGCATGTCGATCGGAAGTCGACGCAGGGTGGCCCGCGCGGCACGGCGGGCTGCCGGCACCAGCACGTGCAGCGGTTCGCGTCGCAGTCCCCGTACCCCGGCTTCGGCGGCGGCGGACACCCCGGCCAACACCGCCCCCGGCCCGGCCGCCAGCACCGCTACCCAGAGCTGTTGGTCGCGGGTGAGTCGGCCGTTGCCGGCCAGCAGGATCCCGCGGCAGACCGACCGCCACCGACCGGAGCGAATCCGACCTCGCACCCGCCCCTCGCTGAGCAAACCGGCGACCTGCGCGGTCGTCAGCACTCCCGCCTGCTCGAAGGCGAGCCAGTCGAGTGCGTCGGCGTCATCGGCGGGCAGCATTCGGACAGCTTTCGCCGTTGAGCGCCCTCCCACCACCAGATCTTGGACAGTTTCCGTCACGTCCTAACGGAAACTGTCCAAGATCTGCGCGGATTCGGCAGGGTCGACGTCGGGGTGTGGGGGGTGCAAGTCGAACTCCGCCTTCCAGCGGCCGGGGGGGTCGGCGCAGGGCCACGGTCTGCCGTCGGCCCGGCAGCACAACATGGGTTGCAGCCGAGTGTGCGGCGTCCGCGGCCATGGGCAGCAGGCCCGCAGAGCCACCGGCCCGCAGAGCCACCGGCCCGCAGAGCCACTGGCCCGCAGAGCCACCGGCCCGCAGGGCCATGGGGTCGCAGGGCCCGCAGGGCCATGGGGTCGCAGGGCTGTGGCCCGTGCCCCGCAGGGCCGTCGGCCGTGCCCCGCAAGGCCGTGCCCCCGCAAGGCCGTGGCGCGCAGACTTTCCGGGCCGTTCAATCTGGCCCGAGGGGCCGGCGGTGATTGGGTGGGGCACATGGAGCATCAGATTGACGGTCTCGCGGTCGGTGGCGACCATGAGGTGGCTACGCTGCTGGCGCGTTGGAACATGATCAGAAACGGTGCGTTGTCCCGCCGCCGGTCGATCGAACTGATGAAGGAAGTTGTGACCTCATGGACCTGACCGGCACGCTCTGGCGCACATCCAGCCGTAGCGGCAACGGAGAGTGCGTCGAGGTGGCGGAAAACCTGCCCGGGGTCGTGGGGGTGCGGGACAGCAAGGACCCGGCCGGCCCGGTCCTGGTGTTCGCGCCCGCCGCGTGGCGGGCGTTCGTGGCCGTCGCCCGTCGTCCGACGGCCTGAGCCGGGAGGTTCCTGGTGCCACAGCACGACCCCTCCGGCTACGAGCCGGACGTGACCCCCGCTCCCCCGCCAGCGGAAACCCCACAGCCGGCGGGAACGCCACCACGGGCGGAGGCGCAGCCGGCCCCACCAGCGGAGACCCCACAATCGGCGCAGACGCCGTCACCGGCGGAGACGCAGCCGGCCCCACCGGCGGAGACCCCACAATCGGCGCGGACGCCATCACCGGCCGAGGCGCAGCCGGGCCCACCGGCGGAACCCGCACCGCCGGCGGAGACGCCACCGCCGGTGCCGGTTCCCGTCCCGGGGGTCGACCCGGATGAGCCGCCGGCGGTCCCGTCCGGGAAGTTCGGCACACCGGGGCGGCCGCTGCGCCGCAGCAGCTTTCTGATCGGCTTCACCGGTGCGCTGGGAGTGCTGCTGGCGTACACCCTCTATCTGGGCATTCGCAATGCCGGCGGCATCCTCGTGCTGGTGGTGATCGCGCTCTTCCTCGCGGTCGGCCTCAACCCGGCGGTGGTCCGACTGGGCCGCTGGGGTGTGCCGCACGGCCTGGCGGTGGCGGCGGTCGCCCTGACGGTGGTACTGCTGCTCTGCGGCGGCGTGGTGGCGCTGGTTCCGCCGATCGTCACCCAGTCGGGGCAGTTCATCGACCAGATCCCCAGCCTGCTCGACGAACTGCGCCGCAACCCGACGGTCAACGACCTGGTGGAGCGGTACGACGTGGTGGAGCGGGTGCAGGGCGCTGCCAACGCGGAGACTGTCGGACGGGCGCTCGGCGGGGTGCTGGGCGGCGCACAACTGATCTTCGGCACGGTGTTCCGGACGCTGACCGTGCTGGTGCTGACCATCTACTTCCTGGCGTACTTCGACAAGCTGCGCTCGCTGGGCTACTCGTTGGTGCCCCGGTCGCGGCGGCAGCGGGTGCAGCTGATCGGCGACGAGATCCTGGCCAAGGTGGGCTCGTACATGGTCGGCGCGCTGAGCATCGCGGTGCTGGCCGGCGCGACCACTTTCGTCTTCGCGCTGATCGTCGACCTGCCGTACCCGTTCGCGCTGGCCGTGGTGGTCGCGGTGACCGACCTGATCCCGCAGATCGGCGCGACCCTGGGCGCGGTGATCGTGAGTCTGGTCGGGTTCGCCGCAGACCTGCCCACCGGCATCGCCTGCGCGGTCTTCTTCCTCATCTACCAGCAGGTGGAGAACTACCTCATCTACCCGAAGGTGATGCGGCGTTCGGTGGAGGTCAACGAGGTGGCTGCCCTGCTGGCCGCGCTGCTCGGGGTGGCGCTGCTGGGTGTGGTCGGCGCGTTGATCGCCATCCCCACTGTGGCCGCGCTGCAACTGATCCTGCGCGAGGTGGTGCTGCCCCGCCAGGAGCGCCGCTGAGCGTCAGCCGCCTGACCGGCGGCCGGACCGCAGACCGGTGGGTCAGTCCGCCTTGGTGGCGGCGGGGCCGGGGACGGGGGTGTCGGCGAAGACGGCCACCGTCCGGTCGGCGTACGCGCTGACGTCGCCGGCCTCCATCGGGCCGTCCCAGGTTGTCGGAAGCGGCACCTCGACGGCTGGGTTCACCAGCCGGACGATCTCGTCGAGCACCGTCTCCGCGTCGCCCACCCAGAGGTGTTTGGCGCCCGGCACACCGACCACCTCTGCCTGTGGCACGGCGGCGAACCGCTCCCGCGCCTCGGTGGGGCGCAGGTAGTCGTCGAACTCCGGCACCAGCGCCACCAGCGGCCGACCCGAGTCGGCCCAGGTGGCCAAGTCTTCGGGGGCGGAGAAGCGCAGCGGCGGGGAGAGCAGGATCGCCCCGGCGATCGCCGGGTCGCAGCCGTACTTCAGCGCAAGGTCGGTGCCGAACGACCAGCCGACGAGCCAGATGTTGGGCAGCTCGGCGAACTCCGCGTACTCGATGGCGGCGGCCACGTCGTACCGCTCGCCCACCGCGCCGTCGAAGGCTCCCTCGCTGGTGCCGCGCACGCTGCCGGTGCCCCTGGTGTTGAACCGCAGCACCGCCAGGTCGGCCAGCGCGGGCAGCCGCCAGGCCGCCTTGCGGAACACGTGGCTGTCCATCATTCCGCCGTGGGTCGGTAGCGGGTGCAGGCAGACCAGGGTGGCCACCGGCGGCCGGTCGGCCGGCAGGGCCAGCTCACCGACCAGCCGCAGACCGTCGGCGGTGTGCAGCTCGATGTTCTCCCGGCGGCCGGGCAGGATCGACGACGCGCGGATCGCTGTGCTCACCGCCCAAGTCTGTCGCGAAGTCGCCGCCGCCGCCCGCCCAGGCACGAACAGGGTGACCCAGGTCGCTACCGGGCGGGTCGGCCCAGCCCTGACGCGGCAGCGCCCCGGACGGGTCGGCTCGGCCCTGACGCGGCAGCGCCCCGGACGGGTCGGCCCAGCCCTGACGCGGCAGCGCCCCGGACGGGTCGGCTCGGCCCTGACGCGGCAGCGCCCCGGACGGGTCGGCCCAGTCCAGCGCCGCAGCGCCCGGGGCAGGTCAGTAGCGCGGGGAACCCCTGCCACGCTGCACCGCCGGCCCGCGTCGGTCCCGGGCCCGCCAGCAGCCGCTGTGCCAGTGCCGCCGGTCGGTCAGGTCACCCAGGCCGTCCGCGGGCCAGGCCACCAGGTGCGCCACCCCCGGTCGGATCTCCTGGTTACACCCGGGGCAGCGGTACGTCTTGACGGACGCGCCCGCGCCGATGCCGCGTACCTGCCAGGCGCCGTCGGTCCACTGCTGCACCGAGGCGACGCCCTGGCGGACCCGGTCGGCGTCCAGGTTGGCGTTCTCGTCCCGGCGAGGGCGGTTGCGACGGGGGCTCACAGTCACCAAGGTTACGGTCACTTCCAGCTGGCCGGCTCGCCAAGGTCGTCGGCGACCCGGAGCCCGCCGATGACGGTGCTGACCTCTGCGTCCGTGGGCGACCGCTCCCAGCGGTTCTCGTGCCCCATGGACAGCAGGGTGTTCGGAATGCCGAGTACGTGCCAGAAGTCGCCCATGTCGAACACCGGCCTGCCGGCGATTGTCCGATTGGCCGTGGCCCGGTCGGGCGAGGAGGATCGGGGTGTGTAGTTGAGCCGCACCGGCAAGGTGGCCGCGCCGTCGAGAGCGACTGTCAACGCCGCCTCGGTGGCGTCCGAAGCCGCAACGGGCATCTGCGTCGGCGTCGTGGTTCCCGCCACATTCACGATGCGGGGCCACACCAGTTGCCGCACCGCCACCTCGCACGCGGTGATCCGGGCACCAGGGGGCAGGGCGGTCAATTGAACCGGCGCGACGCAGCGGCGGGCTTCGTCAAACCGAAGCGCGGCCGCCGCCCGGCGGACCTCGGCGCTGGTCTCCCCGAGAGCCGCGACGCGGACGTACAGGCCCGGGACGGGCTGCCAGCGCAGCACCCAACCCTTGGTGACCCTGTCGAGCTGACGTATCACCCCGTTGTACCTCGATGCGGCGTCGACGCCCTGGCCGGGCGGGGCATGATCCTTGTCGTTGGTGCCGGCGTCCGCTCTGTCGGGGCCGATGTCACGAAGCTGGCTCGGGTCACCGGTCTCGGCCGTGCGTGGGTCGGCGGCGACGATCACCATCGCCTGCACGCCGCCACCGAGGTCCAGTCGCATGCTCTCGACCTGGCCCGCAGAGCGCCAGGCGACCGGCTCCGCCGCTGTCGGATCGACCCCGAAGTGCAGCAACTGTGGATCCGTGCCGATCGCTGCGGGGCGCTCCGCCGCCCCCGGAACCCCCGGCGCCCGGGGCGGGGTGACCACGACCGGGCTGGGCGTGACGGCCGGCTGCGGCGGCGCGGCGGACGGCGTACGCAGTGCCACGCCGGCCCCGAGCATCACCGCGACGCCGAGCGCCGCCCCGATGGCGGCGCGCCGCCGTCGCCGACGGGCCCGTCCCCCGTTCACCGCCGCCGTCAGCAGGCTGTCGGTGTCCACGGGCCCGTCGGCCTGCTCCCGGAGTGCCCGGGCGATCCGCTCGTCGAGGCTGGTCACGGCCGGCTCCCGTTCGTCGTGGGAACGCCGTGGCGCTCCCGCAGCTGGCTGAGTGCCCGCATCGCATGGGTGCGGACGGTGACCGGGGAACAGCCGAGAATCTGGGCGATGGTCGGGTCGTCGAGGTCCTCGTAGTAGCGCAGCACGAGCACAGCGCGTTGCCGGCCGGGGAGGCCGAGGATCAACCGCCACATCTCGTCCCGGTCGGCCGCATCGCCGCTGAGGTCCCCGCGCCCCGGCCGGTCGGCAAACTCGGCGGTAGCCAACTCACTGCTGGATCGGCGGCGCCACCAGGAGGTGTTGGCGTTGACCATCATCCGGCGGACGTAGACGTCCGGGCGGTCGGCACGGGCGATTTTCCGCCAGTGCACGTAGGCGCGCGCCAAGACGTCCTGGGTGAGGTCCTCGGCCCGGTGTTCGTCACCGGTCAGCAGCCGGGCCAGCCGGACGAGCGCCGGCCCGCGACTGCTGACGTATTCCTCGAAGGTCACACCACTCAGACGCCGTCACCGACGCCCACTGTTGACACCGGTCAGCGGTGCGAGTGGTCGCGGAAGCCGCGGCGGGTCTTGCGGCCCAGGTAGCCGGCGGTGACCAGGTGCTCCAGCAGCGGCGCTGGCGCGAAGCCCGGCTCGCGCAGTTCCAGGTACAGCTCGCGCTGGATGGCCAGGGAGACGTCCAACCCGACCACGTCGAGCAGCTCGAACGGGCCCATCGGGTAGCCGCAGCCCAGCTTCATGGCGTGGTCGATGTCGTCGGCCGTCGAGTAGCTGGCCTCCAGCATCTTCACCGCGTCGTTCAGGTACGGGAAGAGCAGCGCGTTGACGATGAAGCCGGACCGGTCGCCGCAGACCACGCCGGTCTTGCCGAGCGCGGCGCAGACGGCGCGGGCGGTGGCGGTGGCCTCCGGGGAGGTGCGGATGGTGCGGACGACCTCGACCAACGGCATGACCGGGGCCGGGTTGAAGAAGTGCAGCCCGACCACGTCGGCCGGCCGCTGGGTGGCCATGGCCACGTCGATCACCGGCAGCGACGAGGTGGTGGTGGCCAGCACCACACCCGGCTTGCAGATCTCGTCGAGGCTGGCGAAGAGGGCCTTCTTGACGCTCAACTCCTCGACGACCGCCTCGACCACGAGGTCGACGTCGGCGAGGTGGTCGAGCGTGGCGGACCAGCTGATCCGCCCCAGGGCGGCGTCCCGGTCGGCCTCGGCGAGCTTGCCGCGCACCACACCCTTGTTGAGCGAGGTCTTCACCGCCTCGCAGACCTTCGCGGACTTCTCCATGCCGCGGGTCACCGAGACGACCTCGTAGCCGGCCTTCGCGAAGACCTCGATGATCCCGGTGGCCATGGTTCCGGAGCCGACCACGCCGACCTTCGCGATGGCGCGAGCGCCGTCGGCGAGCGCGGCGTCCGTGGTCAGCGGCGTCGTCTCATCCGGTACGACCACCGGGGAGCCGGGCCGCTCGTAGGTGTAGAAGCCCCGACCCGACTTCCGGCCGAGCAGCCCTGCCGTGACCATCTGCTTGAGCAGCGGCACGGGGGCGTGGCGGCGGTCCCGCCCGCCGCGCCGGTACATGGTGTCCAGGATCTCGTACGCGGTGTCCAGGCCGATCAGGTCCATCAACGCCAGCGGGCCCATCGGCAGGCCGCAGCCGAGCTTCATCGCGGCGTCGATGTCCTCCCGGGTCGCGTAGTGCGACTCGAACATGCCGACCGCGTGGTTGAGGTAGCCGAAGAGCAGCGCGTTGGCGATGAAGCCGGCCCGGTCGTTGATGGTGACGTCGACCTTGCCGAGGCGGGCGCAGAGCGCCTCCACGTCGGCGACCACTTCGGGTGCGGTGACGACAGTGCGGACCACCTCGACAAGCTTCATCACCGGGGCCGGGTTGAAGAAGTGGATGCCGATCACCTGGTTGGGTCGGCTGGTGGCGACGGAGATCTCGGTGACGCTCAACGACGAGGTGTTTGTGGCGAGGATCGTCTCCGGTCGGCAGACCCGGTCCAGCTCCGCGAAGATCCGCTGCTTGAGGTCCAGGTGCTCGGGCACCGCCTCGATGACCAGGTCGACGGAGTGCAGCGCGTCCAGCCCGACCGCGAAGTGCACCCGCTCGTGCAGGGCGTCGCGGTCCGCCTCGGCGAGCTTGCCCTTGGCGACCGCCCGGTCGGTGGAGCTCTTCAGGGTGGCCCGGCCGCGCTCCAGCGCCGGCGCGGAGATTTCCACTGCCACCACGTCGATGCCGTTGCGGGCGAAGACCTCGACGATGCCGGCACCCATGGTGCCCAGCCCCACCACACCAACGGTGCTGAACTCGCGCGCCACGACCGGCCTCCCCAGAGACTCCGCACGGCCACTGAACGGCCGCTAAGGTTATGCGCGCGAGTCTGCCACGTGACAATGAGTTGTCGAGACGCCGTGGCATATTTCACCAACGGCTCGGCATTGCCGCTACTCGGCCGCCACGCTGGTCAGGGCCAACAATTCCGCGACGAACTCCGCCGGGCGCTCCAGGTGCGGGCTGTGTCCGCAACCGGGCAGCACCACCTCGTGGTACGCGCCGCCGGCCGCCGCGTACCGGTCGAGCACCGCCCGGGTCTGGCCGACCATCGGCTGCGGTGGGCAGGCGTCCGCGCCGGGCCAGCCGGGCACGAGATCCAGCGAACCCAGGTACGCCAGGTCGAAGAGCGAGGTGTCCGAGACGATGACGTCGACGTCTCCGCGTACCCAGGTGACCGGCGGTTTCTCGGCGACGGCCACCAGTTCGTCGGCGAGCCGGAACCAGGTCGGCGCGAGCGCGTTGAGCACCCCGCGCTCCCCCGGCGCGGTGCCCGGCCAGTTCTCGGACGGCACCGCCGTGCCCGGGTAGTTGTCGTCCCCGGTGGCTGTGGAGAGCACGGTGTCCAGCAGCAGTTCCTCGTCCTCGCCCAGAGAGTCGGGATCGGCCACGTAGGTGGCTCGCAGCACGGCGCGCGGGCTGGCCGGCGCGTCGGTGCTCCGGTCACCGGCCGCGAGGCGGGCGACGAAGTCCGGGTTCGCCGTGCCGGCGCCGGTGCCGGCGAAGTCGGGGGTGGTCGGGGTGCCGGTCAGGTCGCGGGTGCCGCCGAAGCCGTACGGGGAGACCGGCGCGGCGAGCAGCAACGCCCCCACCCGGTGCGGATGGTCGACCAGAAGGCGCATCGCCACGCCGCCGCCGAGGGAGTGCCCGACCACCACCGGGCGCGCGTCGGCGTCGAAGAGCGACGGGTCGTCGAGTAGGGCGGCCACGTCGTCGGCGAAGTCCCGCAGGCCTCGGGTGGCGTCCACCGGGGCGGTCGCCGAGTCGCCGTACCCCCGTAGGTCGGGGGCGACCACGCGCAGCGTCGGTGGCAGGCGACGGACCAGCGGCTCCCAGAACAGCGCGGACGAGCAGTTGCCGTGGATCAGCAGCACCGGTGTGCCGTCCGGCGGGCCGGCCACCCGTACCGCCTGGGTGATGCCGTTCGCCGTCACGGTCCGCTGCTCGGTCTCCATCCGCGGCATGCTGCCACGGGCGTCCCCGCCGGTCCAGGTGTCGGACCGCCACCCAACGGAGCCGCCCGGTGTGGCAGGCCGCCAGGCGATCAGCGACGCGAGCCCGGTGGCGCGGCCAGCGGCAACGGCAACGTCGGTCGGACGTCGCGCCGGGACGGGCCGAAGCTGAGCCCCACCGGGTCGGTGAGCGCCACCCCGGGGTCGAACAGACGCAGTTCGGTACGGCCCAGCCGGATCACGTCACCGTCGGAGAGTCGTTCCACCTCGGTGATCCGCCGGTCGTTGAGCCAGGTGCCGTTGGTGGAGCCCAGGTCCCGCAGGGACGGGCCCTCCGGTGCCAGCCACACCTCGGCGTGGCGACGGCTCAGGTGTGGGTCGTTGATGACCACCTGACCGCTCGGCGCTCGACCGATCACCTGTATCTCGGCTCGCATACGAAAGCTCGCGCCGCGCATCGGTCCACCCGCGACCGTCAACAGCGGCATCAGTTCCGGATGTTCCTCCATGGACAGTCAGCCCTCCACCCCACACCGTCACTCCGCGCGTCAGCTTGCCATCAGACGGTAGTCGTCAATACCGACCGGCCGGTCAGCCTCTCGTCACCTCCCGGCCACCTGCCGTTCGACGATTCGGGCGGGCGCATCCGTCACCAACGCCCTGACCTGCACTGATCAACGATCGGCCGGGTTGGTGCGACGCCGCTCCCTCGGGCCCGAATCGGGGACCCTACCGGTGAGTAATCCTCGGGTCTAGACTTCCGCCATGACGGCAGTGCGTATCCCGGGCGTTCCGGTCATCGACGCGGACCAGTTGGTCTCCACCAGCCCGGCCACCGGCGCCGAGGCCGGCCGTCTCCCGGTCGCCACCGACGCCGACGTGCGGCAGGCCGTCGACCGCGCCCGCGCCGCCGGCGAGTGGTGGGCGGGTCTCGGCTTCACCGGCCGCCGCCAGCGGATGCTGCGGTGGCGCGCCCTGCTCGCCAAGCGCATCGAGCAGTTGGCCGAGTTGGTGCACGTCGAGGGCGGGAAGCCGGTCGCCGACGCCATCGTCGAGATCGTCACCGCGATCGAGCACATCGACTGGGCCGCCCGCAACGCCGGCCGCGTGCTCGGTCCACGTCGGGTGCGGTCCCGGCTCATCCTCGCCGAGTTCTCCGGGCACCTCGAATACCAGCCGTACGGGGTGGTCGGCGTGATCGGGCCGTGGAACTATCCGGTCTTCACGCCCATCGGCTCCGCCGCGTACGCCCTCGCCGCCGGCAACGCCGTGGTGCTCAAGCCGAGCGAGTACACGCCGGCCGTCGGCCAGTGGCTGGTGGACAGCTTCGCCGAGGTGGTGCCCGAGCAGCCGGTCTTCACCGCCGTGCACGGGCTGGGCGACGTGGGCGCGGCGCTGTGCCGCTCCGGCGTCGACAAACTGGCCTTCACCGGCTCCACCGCCACCGCCCGAAAGGTGATGGCGGCCTGCGCCGAGACGCTGACCCCGGTGCTCATCGAGGGCGGCGGCAAGGACGCCATGATCGTTGACAGCGACGCCGACCTGGACGCGGCCGCCGAGGCGTGTGTCTGGGGCGGCATGACCAACGCCGGCCAGACCTGCATCGGCATCGAGCGGGTGTACGCCGTCGACGCCGTCTTCGACACCTTCGTCGACAAGGTGGTGGCCCGCGCCGGTCGGCTGACTGTCGGGCCGGAGGGCACCGACATCGGCCCGATCACCATGCCCCAGCAGATCGACGTGATTCGCCGGCACATCGACGCCGCCATCACGTCCGGCGGGCGCGCCGTACTCGGTGGCCCGAGCGCCGTGCAGCCGCCGTACGTCCACCCCACAGTGCTGGTGGACGTTCCGGAGGAGTCGGCGGCCGTCCGCGAGGAGACGTTCGGCCCCACGCTGACCATCAGCCGGGTCCGCGACGCCGACGAGGCAGTCGCCCGCGCCAACGCCCTGTCGTACGGCCTCGGGGGTTCGGTCTTCGGCCGGCGGCGCGCGGTGGCCATCGCCCGGCGACTGCGCTCCGGGATGGCGTCGATCAACTCCACGCTGACCTTCGCCGGCATGTCCACACTGCCGTTCGGCGGTGTCGGCGACTCCGGCTTCGGGCGGATCCACGGGGAGGACGGCCTGCGTGAGTTCGGTCGGGCCAAGGCGATCACCCGACGTCGTGCCCGGTCGCTGCTGCCGTCGATGACCTTCGAACGCACCCCCGCCGACGTGGCCCGACTCGTCAAGGCCATCAAGGTCATGTACGGGAGGTAAGTGTCGGATAACCGATCATCAACAAGGATCGGCGTATCCACATGTTTATACGCCGTGGTCACGGCGGTACATTGCGTTAAATGGGCCCCAATCGATTGCGCTACCGCCTTGTCGACAGTGACCAGTCGTGGAGCGCCCGACGGCGTCGGCACCGCTCGGACTGGCTGGCGCGCACCTTCCCCGACATCGGCGACATGCACGTGGTCGACCTCGGTGGTCGGCTCGGCACCTGGCACCGCGCAACAGTCCGACCGGCCCGTGTGACAGTCGTCAACCTGGAGCAGCCGCCCGCCGTCGTCCCGGAATGGGCCCACGTCGAGCAGGCCGACGCCTGCGACCTGCCCCCGCACCTGACCAGGGGCAGCTACGACCTGGTCTTCTCGAACTCGGTGCTGGAGCATGTCGGCGGGCACGAGCGCCGGATTCGCTTCGCTGCCGCCGTCCGCTCACTGGCCGACCGGCACTGGGTGCAGACGCCCTACCGCTACTTCCCCATCGAGCCACACTGGATCGCGCCGGGAATGCAGTTCCTGCCGGTACGACTGCGCACCGCGTTCGCCCAACGCTGGCCGCTCGGGCACAAGCCGACCCGCAGTCACGCCGCCGCCATCCACCAGGTGCTCTGGACCGAACTGCTGGACCGTTCGCAGATGCGCCACTACTTCCCCGACTCGACGATGCTGGTGGAGCGGGTGTTCGGCCTGCCGAAGTCGCTGATCGCGGTGCGCAACGGGTAGGACGCCGGTCAGAAGAGGGTCAGCTCGTCCTTCACGATGCCGCGCAGCTTGTCGTAGTCCACGACCACACACCGGATGCCCCGGTCGGTGGCGAGCACCCGGGCCTGCGGCTTGATCTCCTGGGCGGCGAAGACCCCGACGACGGGGCTGAGCAACGGGTCACGGTTCATCAGCTCGAGATAACGGGTCAACTGTTCCACCCCGTCGATGTCGCCACGCCGCTTGACCTCCACGGCCACCGAACCCGAGTTGGCGTCCCGGCAGAGCAGGTCGACCGGGCCGATCGCCGTCATGTACTCGCGGCGGACCAGCGTGAACCCCTCACCCAGGACACCCGGGTTGGCGGCCAGCAACTCCTGCAGGTGCGCCTCCACCCCGTCCTTGCGCAGGCCCGGATCCACACCCAACTCGTACGAGGTGTCCTGGAAGATCTCCTCCAGGGTGATCCGCAGCTCCTCGCCAGCCTTGTTGACGACCCGCCACACACCGGGGGCCTCCTCCAACCGACACGGCGGGCTCATCCAGTTCAACGGCTTGTACGCCCGGTCGTCGGCGTGAATAGACACCGACCCGTCCGCCTTCACCATCAGCAACCGGGTGGCCAGCGGCAGGTGAGCCGAGAGCCGTCCGACGTAATCCACCGAGCACTTCGCAATGACCAACCGCACCCGACGAGGGTAGCCGAGCACCCACCGGTCGCCAGCGAGCGGCACTGGCGCGTCGATGCGATGCTGAGACCGTGTTCGAAGTCCTCACCGGCACCGGTCTCGCCGCCTCGGCGGGGCTGAACGCCTACATACCCCTGCTCATCCTCGGTCTACTCGGCCGTTACACCGACCTGATCGACCTGCCCAGCGGCTGGACCTGGCTCGGCAACGGCTGGGTCATCGCCATCATGGCCGTGCTGCTCGCCGTGGAGATGGTGGCGGACAAGGTGCCAGTGGTCGACCACATCAACGACGTGGTGCAGACAGTGGTCCGACCCACCGCCGGTGGCCTTGCCTTCGGCGCCGGCTCCTCGTCGGAGACGGTGACGGTCAGCGACCCGGGGAGCTTCTTCTCATCCCACCAGTGGGTGCCGGTCGTCACCGGCGTACTGCTGGCGTTGGGCGTGCACCTGCTCAAGTCCGCGGCCCGCCCGGTGATCAACGCGACCACCGCCGGGATCGGCGCGCCGGTCGCCAGCACCGCTGAGGACGCCACCAGCGTGGTGGTCTCCCTGGTGGCGATCATCCTGCCGGTGCTGGTGCTCGTCGTCCTGGTCGGCCTGGCGTTCTTCATCTTCTGGTTCTTCCGTCGTCGATCCGAACGACGACGCGAACGGGAGGCCGCCCGCGCCGCCGGCTTCCGCGTCTGACGTGGCGGATCGGCGGCCCGGCATACCGGGCTTCCCCAGGCTGACAAAAGCCTAGTATCGGGGCAAGAGCCTAGAGGAGGTCGGCATGACCGCAGCGTTGGAGATGCCCCGAGTCCAGGAATGTGTGGTCGCCGCGTGCGCGTACAACCAGTCGGGTGACTGCCACGCCTTCGCGATCACCATCGGCAGCATGGATCACGCCCACTGCCACACCTTCGTCGAGTCGCCCGTCCGGGGCGGCGTGGAGAGCCTGATCGCGCAGGTGGGCGCCTGCCAACGCGCCGACTGCCGGCACAACGAGCAGTTGGAGTGCCACGCGGCATCGATCAGGGTCGGCCCGGACAACGACATGGCCGACTGCATGACCTACGCCGGCCGCTGACCCACACCCGTCGCCGACCTGCCGGAACGGCCTTCGATCACGGCAGGTCGTTGGCGTGACGGATGACAGTCACCAGGTCGTCGATGATGCCGGTGAGGGCGAAGTCCTTCGGGGTGAAGACCCGGGCGACCCCGGCCGCCCGGAGGGTGTCCGCGTCACTGGCCGGGATGATGCCGCCCACCACCACCGGCAGGTCCGCCCGGCCGGCGGCGCGCAGCCCGTCGAGCACCGCGGGCACGGCGGCCAGGTGCGACCCGGAGAGCACTGAGAGCCCGACCAGGTCGACGTCCTCCTCGACGGCGGCGGCGACGATCTGCCCCGCGGTCAACCGGATGCCCTGGTAGACGACCTCGAAGCCGGCGTCGCGGGCCCGTACCGCGATCTGCTCAGCGCCGTTGGAGTGCCCGTCCAGGCCGGGTTTGCCGACCAGCAGCCGCAGCCGGCCGCTGCCCAACTCCCGCGCGGTGGCGGTGACCCGCTCGCGGACCGCCGCGAGTCCCGGCTCCCCGCCGCCGCCGGTGGCACCGGCCAGGCCGGTCGGCGCCCGGTACTCGCCGAAGACCTGGCGCAGCGCGCCGGCCCACTCGCCGGTGGTCACCCCGGCCCGCACGCACTCCAGTGTGGCCGGCATCAGGTTGGTGCTGGTCGCGGCGTCCGCGCGCAGTCGGGCCAGCGCCGCGTCGACGACGGCCGCGTCCCGGTCGGCCCGCCACCGGCGTACGCCGTCCACGGCGGCCGCCTCGACGGCGGGATCGACCTGCTCGACGGCGTCCGCGCCGGCGGCGGTCAGCGGGGAGGGTTCGGTCTCGGTGTACCGGTTGACCCCGACCACCACGTCGGCACCGGACTCCATCCGCCGACGGCGCTCGGCCAGCGACGCGACAAGCGCGCTCTTGAGGTAGCCGGTTTCCACAGCGGCGACGACGCCGCCCAACTCCAGCACCTTGTCCAGCTCGACCCGCGCCCCGGTGACGACCTCGTCCACCAGCGCGGTCATCACGTGCGAGCCGGCGAACAGGTCGGGGTATTCGAGCAGGTCCGACTCGTACGCCAGGACCTGCTGCATCCGCAGCGACCACTGCTGGTCCCAGGGGCGGGGCAGGCCGAGCGCCTCGTTCCAGGCGGGCAGTTGGACCGCGCGGGCCCGGGCATCGCGGGACATCGTCACGCCGAGCATCTCCAGCACGATGCGCTGGATGTTGTTCTCCGGCTGCGCCTCGGTGAGGCCGAGAGAGTTGACCTGCACGCCGTAGCGGAACCGCCGTTGTCTGGCGTCGGTCACCCCGTACCGGTCCCGGGTGATGTCGTCCCAGAGCACGCCGAACGCGCGCATCTTGGCGATCTCCTCCACGAAGCGCACCCCGGCGTTGACGAAGAACGAGATCCGCTGGACCACGTCGCCCATCCGTTCGGCGGGCACCTGACCGGAGTCGCGGACCGCGTCGAGCACGGCGACCGCGGTGGCCAGGGCGAAGCCGACCTCCTGCACTGGCGTGGCGCCGGCCTCCTGGAGGTGGTACGAGCAGATGTTCACCGGGTTCCACCGGGGCATCTCACGCAACGTGTACGCCACCACGTCGGCGGTGACCCGCAGCGAGGCCGCCGGCGGAAAGATGTAGGTGCCCCGTGACAGGTACTCCTTGATGATGTCGTTCTGGGTGGTGCCGGCGCAGCGGGTCAGGTCGGCGCCCTGCTCCAGCCCGACGGTGCCGTACAGGGCGAGCAGCCACATCGCCGGGGCGTTGATGGTCATCGAGGTGTTCGTGTCGGCGAGGGGGAGACCGTCGAAGAGCGCCCGCATGTCGCCGAGGTGGGTCACCGGCACGCCGACCCGTCCGACCTCACCGGCGGCGAGTTCGTGGTCCGGGTCGTACCCGGTCTGGGTGGGCAGGTCGAAGGCGACCGACAGGCCGGTCTGCCCCTTCGCCAGGTTGCGGCGGAAGAGGGCGTTGGTCGCCGCGGCCGACGAGTGGCCGGCGTAGGTGCGCATCACCCACGGGCGGTCCCGCTCGGGCAGCCGCCCCGGGAATGCCGTCTCATCCATGGCCGGAGTCTAAGTTACCGTTCAGTAAAAGTAGCTGTGGAAAACCACACAGGTCCATGTCGGGGACGTCCGGGTGTCAACTTCCCGCAGTGGCGCGGACCGCCACACCCCGGGCACCACGCGGGCCGGGTCAGGACGCACACTGGACGGCATGGATGACGAGCTGGCCATCTCCGTCCGAGGGCTGCGCAAGGCGTACGGCGACAACGTGGCGGTGGCGGGCGTGGATCTCGACGTGCGCCGTGGCGAGGTGTTCGCGTTGCTCGGCCCGAACGGCGCCGGCAAGACCACCACGGTGGAGATCCTTGAGGGTTACCGACACCGGGATGCCGGCGAGGTCTCAGTGCTCGGCACGGACCCGGCCCACCCGGACGCCGAGTGGCGTTCCCGGGTCGGCATCGTGCTCCAGGGCACCGGCGAGTTCGACGAGCTGACGGTGGCCGAGGTGATTCGGCACTTCTCCGGCTTCTACCTCGACGCCGACGACCCGGCGAAGGTGATCGAGCGGGTCGGGCTGGCCGGCAAGGCGAAGGCCCGCACACACACCCTCTCCGGCGGGCAGAAGCGCCGCCTGGACGTGGCACTGGGCATCGTCGGCCGGCCGGAGCTGCTCTTCCTCGACGAGCCGACCACCGGCTTCGACCCGGAGGCGCGTCGCGAGTTCTGGGAGCTGATCCGCGACCTGGCCGCCGCAGGCACCACAATCGTGCTCACCACCCACTACCTGGACGAGGCGGAAGCGCTCGCCGACCGGGTCGGCGTGATCGCCGGCGGCCGGCTGGTAGAGGTGGCCGCCCCGAACCGGCTGGGCAATCGGCAGGAGGCCCTCGCGACGGTCTCCTGGCGTACCCCCGAAGGGACGCTGGAAAGTGCGCAGAGCGCGACGCCGACGGCCTTCGTGGCCGACCTGGCGGCGCGCCACGGCGGCGAGGTCCCCGGGCTCACGGTGACCCGGCCGACCCTGGAGGACGTCTACCTCACCATGATCGGACACGCGCGATGACGACCACGACGAAGCCGGCGACGCCGGTCACCGCGACTCGCGGGCGGAGGCCGGGGGCCGGCGCGCTCGCCCTGCGCCAGGGCCGGCTGGAGATCACCCAGTTCCTGCGCAGCCGGGAGTCGGTGGTCTTCACCATGGGCTTCCCGATCATCATGATCCTGATCTTCGCGTCGATCTTCCATGGGACGATCGGCGGTGGGGTGAAGTTCACGCAGTACTTCATCACCGGCATGATCGCGACCGGCCTGATGACTGTGAGCTTCCAGAACCTCGGCATCTGGATCCCGGTCGAGCGGGACCGGGGCGTGCTCAAGCGCTACCGGGGCACGCCGATGCCGAAGTGGGTCTGGTTCGCCGGCAAGGTGATCATGGTGGTGGTGATCGGCATCGCCGAGACGGCGCTGCTGCTGGCCTTCGCGGTGGCGCTGTTCGACCTCGACCTGCCGGGCACCGCCGGGAAGTGGCTCACCTTCGGCTGGGTCGCCGTGCTCGGGGTGATCGCGTGCACCCTGTGCGGCATCGCCATCTCGTCGGTGGCCAGCACCGCCCGCAGCGGCTCGGCGGTGGTCACCCCGGTGTCCCTGATCCTTCAGTTCATCTCCGGGGTGTTCTTCGTCTTCACCGACCTGCCCACCTGGATGCAGCAGGTGGCGGCGCTGTTCCCGCTCAAGTGGATGTGCCAGGGGCTCCGGTCGGTCTTCCTGCCGGAGAGCTTCGGCGCCCAGGAACCGGGCGGCTCGTTCGAGCTGGGCCGGGTGGCGGTGGTGCTGGCTCTCTGGTGCGTGATCGGTGCGGTGGTCTGCCTGACCACCTTCCGCTGGACCACCAAGCGCGACGGCTGAGCGGCCGGGCGGGGGGGGGGGCCCCCCCCCCCCCCCCCCAACAAAAAAAAAAATAAAAAGAAGACGAGGTTGGGGCCGCAAAAGACCCCGGGGGACATAAAGAAAGAGAAGTGGTGGGTGTAGATTTT
>NZ_JBEZFO010000026.1:0-105237 GCF_040649495.1 Micromonospora sp. NPDC048947 | reverse complement strand
CTGTGGGTGGCGACGCCCCCCTCCCGGAGCATCCGGGTGCGCGGGGGGCCCGGCTGCGCCCCGGTCGCCTGACGACTGGGGTATGGGGGGGGGCCGGTCGGCACCCGCCCTTCTGTGTGAGGTGGTACTAGAGAACGCCCAGGTCGCGAGCCGCCTGATTGCGGCTGGTCATGGCGACGGTACGGGCGGATCGGGTTGCCTCAGTGCTCGTGGTGGTACGACCGGCCTGAGGCCGGCGCATTCGAGCCCGGGTCAACGCTTCGTGGAGTAGTTGCATCTCGAAGGCTCCACTCGGAACGTTCAACATCGTTTTCTCACTCACTGCCGGTGTGACACCGGCGTAGTTGGAACGGGTCGGGAACATGTCAGGCTGCCAGCCGGACCGCACCACGCACCTCGGACAGCCCACTGGCTGCCAGGCGCGCCTCGGCCTCGACCCGAAGCTCGGCGTCACGGGCGACGTCCTCCTTACGCGGACGGCCACGGGGCCGCTTACGCGGGACAACCGCGCCACGCTCGAAGATCTCGCCGCCCCAGACGCCCCACGGCTCCGCTCGCTCAACGGCTCCGGCCAGGCACTCGACACGCAGCGGGCAGTCCCCGCAGAGTGACTTGGCCAGCTCGAGCTCGGTGGGCGAGTCGGAGAACCACAGGTCGGGGTCGAACTTCCGGCAGGGCAGGTTCGCCTCCATCTCGACGCTCATGTCGAGGGGGGCCAACGCCAGACTCATCTCCCGGTCACCTCTCTCTCACTTCGATCTCGTGGATCGCATTCCGACGTACTTACGGCGGGCAAAAAACTGAGGCCGCGGATCCCGGTAAGCGGGTTCCGCGGCCTCGAGGTGAGCCGGAGTCTGATGGTCAGACCGGTTTACCTCGAGGTGGAACGCCGCGGACATCCGTGCGCTTCTTGGCGACCTGGATGCCATTGCCCGTGAAGCCACTGGTCCCCTCGACTCCAGCGGGCGCGACGGTCAGGGTCAGCTCGGCCTGAACCTGGTGCACCTGTGGAACCGACGGTCGTGCAGCCGCGAGGGCCACCCGGACAGCCGACATCGGAGCGCAGACAGACGGCATCGCCGCCAGACGCTCATAGGTGAAGATCTTCACGGGTGCCACCTCCCTCACGTTCCTCGAATCGACTGGACCGACCTCGTGAGCAGCCGGAATGGCGCCGCTCGCGTGGTGTGTTCTGAGGCTATTCCTCGCGCCGGGGCGAGGGCAAACGAATTTACGACGAGATTTCGAAAGTTTTCTCCGGGCAGACGTCGTCCACCCCGGCGCCGGCCACGAGGGCCAGCACGGACTCCCCGTAGAGACCCAGCTTGCGAGGGCCGATACCGGCGATGGCGATCAACTCCTCCGACCGGCCCGGTCGCCGCTCGGCCAACGCGACAAGCGTCGCGTCGGTGAAGACCACGTACGCCGGGACCTTCTGCGCACCGGCCACCCGCTGCCGCCACTCGCGCAGCCGTTCGTGCAGCTCATCGTCTATGTCGGACGGGCAGGTCGGGCAGCGGCCGAGCTTGCGGTCCGGACCGGCGAGCAGGGTGGCGCCGCAGATCCGGCAGGAGACGATCTGGGTTCGCCGTCGTTCGGGACTGCGGGCCGGACCGGTGCCGCCGGCCGCCCGTTCGGTGCCGCCGGAGCGATCCAGTTGGGGCAGGAAGCGCGACGGCCGCCGGGCCCGTCCGCCCGGCGAGCGCGCGGTGGCGTACGACAGCCAGAGCCACTCCCGGGCGCGGGTGATGCCGACGTAGAGCAGTCGGCGCTCCTCCTCGACCTGCTCGACGGTCTTGGCGTACGTGGTGGGCAGGGTGCCCTCGGCGAGGCCGACCAGGAAGACCGCGTCCCACTCCAACCCCTTGGCCGAGTGCAGGGACGCCAGCGTCACGCCGTCCACGGTCGGCACGTGCTGCTGGGCGGCCCGGCGCGCCAACTCCTCGGTGAAGTCGGTGAGGGTGACCGGGCGCTCCACCGAGGCGGCCTCGCCGATCGGCACGACCTCGGGGGTGGCCGCGTACTCCTCGGCGAGCTGGACCAGCGCGGACAGCGCCTCCCATCGCTCGCGGGCGGCGCCGCCGGCCGGGGGCGCGTCCGGGGCCCAGCCGACGGCGGTGAGCGCCTCGACGACGGCGGCCGGCAGCGGTGTCTCGCCCGGGATCGAGCGGGTCGCGGCACGCAGCGCGACCATCGCCTGACGCACCTCGGTTCGCTCGAAGAACCGCTCCGCGCCCTGCACCACGTACGGCACCGCGGCCTCGGTGAGCGCCTTCTCGTACGCCTCGGACTGCGCGTTGACGCGGAACAGCACGGCGATCTCCTTCGCCGGCGTGCCCGCGTCGATCAGCGACCGGCAGCGCGCGGCCACCGCGTTCGCCTCGGCCGGCTCGTCGGTGAAGATCCGCAGGTCCGGCTCGGGGCCGGGTGGGCGTTGCCCGCTCAACTCCAGCCGCAGGCGCGCCTCGGTGCCCCGGGCCTGGGAGATCACCGCATTGGCCAGCCCGACCACCTGCGGAGTGGAGCGGTAGTCACGGACCAGTCGTACCACAGTGGCGTTGCGGTGCCGCCGGGGAAAGTCGACGAGGTACGCCGAGGTCGCACCGGTGAACGAGTAGATCGTCTGGCTGGCGTCGCCGACCACTGTCAGGTCGTTGCGGCCGGCCAGCCAGGCGTCCAGCAACCGCTGCTGGAGTGGGTTGACGTCCTGGTACTCGTCGACCACGAAGTGCCGGTACTGGCCGCGGATCTGCTCGCCGACGTCCGGGTGCTCCTCGATGCCCCACACCGCCGCCCGCAGCATGTCCTCGAAGTCGATCACGCCGTTCGACCGCTTGAGCTGCTCGTACGCGGTGAACACGTCGGCGACCTTCGTCGGCTCGTGCGGTGTGTCGCGCAGCGCCCGCGCCGCGGCCACCACGTAGTCCGTCGGCTCGACCAGCGACGACTTCGCCCACTCGATCTCGCCGGCCAGGTCGCGGGCGGCGGCCCGGTCGGTACGCAGGCCGACCCGGGCCGCGGCGAGGGTGACCAGTCGTACCTTGCTGTCCAGTAGTTCGGGCATGGCACGGCCGGACAGCAGCCGGGGCGCGAAGTACCGCACCTGGCGCAGCGCGGCAGCGTGAAATGTCCGCGCCTGGACACCGTGCGCACCAAGCAGAGTGAGACGGTGTCGCATCTCGGCGGCGGCGCGGGCGGTGAAGGTGACAGCGAGCACGTGCCGCGGGGAGATCTCCCCGGAGAGCGCCCGGTGGGCGATTCGGGAGGTGATCGCCCGGGTCTTGCCGGTGCCGGCGCCGGCCAGGATGCAGACGGGGCCGGCAGGTGCGGTCACGGCGGAGCGTTGCTCCGGGTCCAGCCCGGCGAGCACCTGTTCCGACGCTGAGTGAACCACCACAACCAGGAATCATCTCAGCTCCTCCCAGCGTTGCAGCGAACAGCCTCGGCTTGATCCGCAAGCCGCGGCCGGAGGAGTTGGAGGATCCGAGGATGCTGACGATGTATTCCACCCCCTGGTGCGGCTACTGCCACCGCCTGAAGTCGCAGCTCGACCGGGAGGGCATCGGGTACGAGGTGGTCGACATCGAGCAGGACCCGAAGGCCGCGGAGTTCGTGATGAGCGTCAACGGCGGCAACCAGACGGTGCCGACGCTGCGCTTCGCCGACGGCAGTGCCCTGACGAATCCCTCGATCACCCAGGTGAAGCAGCACCTGGAGACGCTCAACGCCTGATCTGCCGGTTCATTCTCGGTGCGCGGCCGCCCCGTCCGGGGCGGCCGCTCGTCGTGTTCGGGAACGGGCCACGGTCGGTGGGCGCCGGAAGCACTGGTCGGTCGGCGTCCTCGGCCGGACGGCGGGGCGCCGGAAGCACTGGCCGGTCGGCGTCCTCCGCCGGACAGCGGGGTGCCGGAAGCGTTGGGCGGGTGGGCGGCGTCGGCGGGCCGGCCCCGGCCGGCGCGCTCAGGTGCCGGCCCCGCCACAGGTAGCCACCGGCGGCCAGGGTGGCCACCCCGACCAGCGCGAACAGCAGCCGGTAGTCCAGGAACCCGACCAGCAGGGCACCCGCCCCGATGGAGATCGCCTGCGGCCCGCTGACCACCGCCTGAGTGGCTGCGGCGACCCGGCCGACAAGCGAAGGCGGCGTGCGGCGCTGGATCAGCGTGTGCAGACCCACCATCGTCAGCGGGAGTGAGACCCCGGCCAGCAGCACCGCCGCGAACCCGAGCCACAGATCGGGAAAGGCGAGCGCGAGCGCGGCCGGAGAGAAGAAGGCGACACCGGCGGCCAGCGTGCCGACCTCTCCGAGCCGGCGAACCAGCGTCGGTGAGCAGAGTCCACCGAGCAACCCACCGATGCCCTGCACTGTGACGAGCACCCCCACGAACGCGGCATCCCGGTTCAGCCCCTGGTCGACGTAGGCGAAGATGAGCGACTCGCTGAAGCCCATCACCAGTGACCCGAGTCCGTAGCCGAGCAGGGCCCGCCGCAGGGCCGGCTCGCCGGCCAGGTGCCGCAGGCCGGCGCCCAGTTCGGCCGGCCATCGCAGCCGTACGGCGGGCGGCAACTGTTGGGGGGTGGGCAGCGCGGTGACCACCGCCGCCGCGGTCAGAAATCCGACCATGCCGATTCCGGTCAGCGCCCACCCGCCGAGCGCCGCGTAGAGCGCCGCGCCCACCAGCGGGCCGACCAGTCGAATCCCCTGACGTACGGTCTGGAGCACGCCGTTCGCGTCGGCCAGCAACTCGATCGGCACCATCTCGCGGATGAGCCCACTGAGCGCCGCGCCGAGCGTGATGGACGAGAGTCCGTACAGGGCGGCCACCAGATAGACGACCCACACGTCGCCCGCGTCGTGAACGGTGAACAACGGGGCGAGCAGGGCTGCGGTCAGCACGTTCGCGGCCACGAAGAACGGTCGGCGCGGGTAGCGGTCGACGACCCAGCCGACCAGCGGCGCAAGCGTCATCGGCGCGATGACCGCGAAGATCGTGGCACCGGCCAACCCGTTCGAGCCAGTCAGATCCTTGACCCAGATGGCGAGTGCGAGCAGCAGGATCGACTCGGCGGTCATGCTGGCCAGCAGACCGCCGAAGAGCAGGCGGAAGTCGGGTCGGCGCAGGATCGTGCGCATGGGTCCCTCCGGCGGGATGGCATGCCCGGGTGGGCGAGGTCGACGGGCCGCGACCGCGGGTCCGTCGTCATCCGGCATTCCCGTGGTGCGATTTTTGCAAGACACGCCCTCGCCGGAACCTCCGACACCGGTCGCGCCGTCCATACTGACCGTGGGGGGCGAATTTCATACAGTTACCGTCGCGTCTGCGGCGGTCGACGGGAAAGAGGACACTGTGCCTCCTGCCGCACCCAGCCCGATCCTGCGTCGTCGCCGGTTGGGCATCGAGCTGCGCCGCCTACGTGAGGCCGCCGGCCTCACCGGCGATCAGGTCATCGAGCGTATCGGTTGGGCCTCCGCGTCCAAACTGTCCCGCTTGGAGAACGGCCGCAGCCGACCGGACCCGCAGGACGTCGGCGACCTGCTCGACCTCTACGGCGCCGACCAGGCGCTGCACGACGAACTGCTGGGCATCACCAACGAGGCCGGCGACATGCGCGGCTGGTTGAAGAACTTCCCGGTGATGACACAGCAACAGCGCGGTTGGGCCGAGTTGGAGGCGGGCTGCGCGGAGATCTCCGAGTACAACCCGGTGCTGGTGCCGGGCCTGCTGCAGACCCCCGGGTACGCCCAGCTCCGGATCGTGTCGGCCCGGCAGGTGAACGCGGGCGCTGGCGAGCCGGAGCCCGGCGACGAGCCGGAGACCGAGGTGCAGGCGCGGCTGGCCCGCCAGTCGCTGCTGACCCGGGAGCCGCACGCTCCCCGCTACACGGCGGTGTTGGAGGAGGCGGCTCTCGGCCGCCGGGCCGGGCCGCCGGAGGTGCTGCACGAACAACTGCTCCAGCTCTGCGAGTTGGCGCTGCTGCCCAATGTGGCCCTGCACGTGCTGCCCCGGGACACCCAGATCGGCAATTGGTTCCTTCCGCCGACCGCCTTCTCGGTCTATCGGTTCGCCGATCCCCTCGATCCGGAGACATTGGCCATCGAAGGTGGCTTCACCGACGTCATGTCGACCGAGGCAATCACGCTAAATCGCTATAAAGTGGTGTTCGAGTGGCTATGCACGGCGGCACTTAACGCCTCGGACACCCTCTCCTGGCTGATCGAGGCGACGGGACGGCTGACCGAGGCGACGCCCCCATCCACAGTGGCGTTCGGGCCGGCAACGGCGCCGACCCAACGCCGCCGGGAATCGGGGCGACTGACGGACCGGTGATCCACGGGGGACCCTCCGTCGGGACGTGCGGCACCACTCGTCCCATCGGATCGCTGCACATCAGGAGCAGAACCATGAACGAAATCCGCAACACGCCGTCCGTCTCCGCCCACTCGTTGGCGGACGCCCCGTGGCGTACCAGCACACGCAGCCAGACCTCCAACTGCGTGGAGGTCGCCCCACTGGCCACCGGCCCGTCGGCCGTCGCCCTGCGCGACAGCAAGGACCGGGGCGGCCCGGTGCTGCTGTTCAACCGCGCGGGATGGCTCGGTTTCATCACCGGGGCGAAGAAGGGCCAGTTCGATCTGAACTGATCCGGTGACTGTTACGGGGCCGTCGGCGCACTGCCGGCGGCCCCGTCGCGTCGTACCCGGCCGGCTCGGTAGTTCGGCGGCCCGGCAACCCCGCTGAGCAGCCATCCGCCGATCGGACGAGGCTCGAAACCGATAGGCGCGTTTCAGTTGCTGAGACGAACACGGGGCGTAACATGGCCCTCGAGTACGTGGAACTTCCACACTGGCTCATCCGTCGCGGTTCATCCGGAGACCCTCATGCGGTTCCTGATCGTTCGCACCGACATCCGCGCCGTCGCTGACGGGGACATCGCCGCCGCCTGGGCGGACGGCCACCGACTTCGCGACGAGACGACGACGCCCGAGCCGCGCCGGCAGATCGTGCACGCCGAGGACCGGGACGCCGCGCTGCTACTGGCCCGCGCCCTGGCCACCGTCGGCGCGGTCCGCGCCGGCAAGCAACGGGTCAAGGTCCTCCCGCTGATCGAGTCGCGGCCCGCCTTCCGACACAGACCGGGCCGCACCGGCACCTGATTCCACAGGACGTCCGTCGTGGTCGGACCGGCTCCCCCGCCGCGTTACGCACCCGCTGACCACGACGGCCCGTGTTCCCGGCCCGTGACCGCCGCGGCAACGGCGGCCACGGGTCGGGACCGTGCTCAGTGGTCGGCGTCGGTCCAGCCGTCCAGCCACCGGTGGATGAGGAACAGCGCGATCGACGACGGAGGCGGCAGGATCAGCCGGGCCCCGTCACCCACGTCCACCGTCTGCCCGGCCAGCGCCGCCCCGATCTCCCGGCGAGAGAACCACCGGGCGTACGCGATCTCGGACGGGTCGACCCGCACCGGCTCGGTCGGGTTCGCGGTGGCCAGGAAGCCCAACATCAGCGAGCCGGGGAACGGCCATGCCTGGCTGCCCACGTACCCGATGCGCTCGACCCCGATGCCCACCTCCTCGCGGACCTCGCGCAGCACGGCCGCCTCCGCCGACTCCCCTGGCTCCACGTAGCCGGCCAGACAGGAGTAGCGGCGACCACCCGGGGTGCCCTGCCAGCCGGCATTGTTGCCGAGCAGGCAGCGGCCGTCCGGGCCGTCCACGCCGTCGTGAACGAGCACGATCATCGCCGGGTCGGTACGAGGCCAGATCCGCCCGCCATTGCGGTCCACCCGGGACCAACCCGCCTCGTCCATGGCGGTCGGCGCGCCGGTGCTCGTCGAATAGCCGTGTCGGGTGTGCCAGTTGACCAGCGCCAACGCGGTGGTGAAGATGCCGGCCTCCCGGTCGGCGAGCAGGTGACCCACCTCCCGGAGATGGACCGCCCTGGTCCCCGGGATCGTTGGAAGCGGCGCGTCGACAGCGAAGACCGGCACCCCGTCCGGCTCGACACCGAGGAACATCGCCATCGACTCCGACCCGGCGGGCACGTCAGCCGCCCCGAACAGCACCAAGGTCGGAGGCGACGTCTCGGTGCGGGCCAGCGTCCGACCCTCGTCGGTCGAGTCGAGCAGCAGTACCCGGGCACGCAACCACGCCTCGGTCAACCACTGCGAGTCGCCCCGCCGGTGCGCGGCCCGATCCAGCGTGGACCGCGCCAACGGCGGTGCCGCCTCCCCACTCACGCCGGCGCTCCGCTTCGCCGCACGCCGCCGCGAGGCGGCCCGCTGCTGAACCCCACGGCTCGCTCGCTCCGCTCGCTCACGCCTGTTGCTCGGTCTGCACTGCGGTCAGCGCGGCCAGCCCCGGGGTGACCCGCTCCGCGTCGCCGAGCACCACGATCGCCGCCCGAGCCGGGGCCAGGTAGCGGGCCGCCGCCTGCGCGACGTCGTCGGTGCTCGCCTTCGCCAACCTCGCCGCGTACTCGGCGAGGAAGTCCAGGCGCAGACCATTGCCGGCGTACGCGCTGGTCAACGCCGCCAACCCGGCCTGGGTGGACATGCCGAGCTGGAGGGTGCCCAGGGCGTACTGCCGGGCCTGCTCCAACTCCTCGGGCTTCGGCGGCAACGACGCCAACCGACCCAGCTCGTACGTCGTCTCCAGCAGCGCCGGCCCGGTGACCTCTGTGGCCACGTCGGCGGCGGCGACCAGCACCGACCCCGCGACGGAATGCTCGATCACTGAGTGCGGGCCGTACGTGTAGCCCTTGTCCTCACGGATGTTCTCCACCCACCGGGACGAGAAGTAGCCGCCGAAGATCAGGTTGGCCAGTTGCAGCGGGGCGTGGTCCGGGTCGGTGCGCGACACCGCCGGCAGCGCGATCCGCAGCGAGGACTGCACCGAGCCCGGCCGGTCGACAAGCAGCAGTGGCCCCGGCTCCAGCGGCGGGGTCGCCGGCAGTTCGGCCACCCGACCGGCACCCGACCAGCCACCGAGCGCCCGCTCGGCCGCGTCCAGTGCCTTCTCCGGCTGCACGTCACCGACCAGCACCAACTGCGCGCCGGTCGGGTGGACCCGCTCCGCGTGCAGGGTGCGCAGCGCCGCCGGTCGGACGGCACGGATCTGGCCGGGCTCCGGCGTCTGCGTCGCGTACGGGTGCCGGCCGTACATCCGCTTGAGCAGCGCCTCCCGGGCCAGGTGCGAAGGCTGGCTCTGCGCCACCTGGATCCGGTCGACCAGCCGGTCCCGTTCGGTGGCCACCTCGTCACTGGGGTAGCTGGCGCCGGTCAGCACCTCGGCCAGCAGCTCCAGCATCCGGTCCAGACCGGTGACCAGGCCGGCGCCGGAGAGCATCAGCCGGTCCGGGTCGACGCCCGCGGACAGCCCGCCGCCCACCTTCTGCAACTCGGCGGCGATCTGCACGCTGGTCATCGACTCGGTGCCGGAGAGCATGGTCTGCGAGAGCATCGCGCCGCGGGCCAGGTGGACCCGGCCGAACGGCACCCAGAGCCGCAGCTCGACAAGGGGTACGGCGGGCCGGCGTACGGCGATCACGGTGAGCCCGTTGCGCAGTGTGCGCTCGGCCTGCTTGGGCACCTTGAGCTTGCGGGTCGGCCCGAGCGGCGGCAGCGTACGCGGGCCGGCGGGAGCGGTGGTGACACTCATCGGGCGCCTCCGGCGATGACCTCGATGGCGGCCCGGCGCTCCGGGCGCAGGGTGGCCGCGGCGGACCGGACCTGCTCCTCGGTGACCTCGCCGACCAGCCGGGGCAGTTCGTTGAGCAGCCCCGGTTCACCGCGTTGCTGTTCCAGCACGGCCATCCGCAGCGCCCGACCGAGCACCGCGTCGGTGTCCCGCAGCAGGTGGGTCGCCATGCGGGCCTGGGTGCGGGCCAGCTCACCGTCGGTCAGGCCGTCGGTGGCCAGCCGGTCCAACTCTTCGTCGATGGTGCGCAGCACCTTGTCGACGTCGCCGCCGGGCGGCAGGTGCGCCTGCAACAGCAGCGCGGTGGGGTCGCGGACGTCGAACGGGTCGCCCATGAAACCGAGGTATCCGCCGAGGCTGGTCACAGTGCGGTCCCGCTGCACCAGCCGTTCCACCAGCCGCGACGCGTCGCCGTCGGTGAGCACCTCGGCCAGCACCACGTACGGCAGGTAGCCGGCGAAGTCGGTGACCGGGTCGGGCACGCGCCAGGCGCCGGCCACCGCCGGCAGCGGCGCCAGGGCATCGGTGTACGAGGTACGCCGCTCGGCGCTCAGGTCAGGCTCGGTGAAGTCGGGCCGTTGCGGTGCCGGCCGGGCCGGCACGTCGCCGAAGTGCCGGGTGACCAGCTCGATCGCCTCGGCCACGTCGATGTCCCCGCTGACGGCCAGCACGGCGTTGCCGCTGGCGTAGTAGCGGCGGAAGAAGTCCGCGGCGTCGGCGACGGTCGCCGACTCCAGGTCGTCGAAGGAGCCGTAGCCGTCGTGGGCGTTCGGGAAGGTGTCGAACATGACCGGCGGCAGAGTGAGCCAGGGGAAGCCACCGTACGGCCGGTTGAGGACGTTGACCCGGATCTCCTCCTTGACCACGTCGACCTGGTTGCGCAGGTTCTCCTCGGTCAGCCGGGGTCCACGCATCCGGTCCGCTTCCAGGAACAGCGCGCGCTCCAGCGCGTTGCTCGGCAGCGTCTCGAAGTAGTCGGTGTAGTCCAGGTGGGTGGAGCCGTTGAAGGTGCCACCCGCGCCCTGCACGTGCCGGAAGTGGGCCAGCTTCTCCAGGTTCTCCGAGCCCTGGAACATCAGGTGCTCGAAGAGGTGGGCGAAGCCGGTACGCCCCTCCGGCTCCGAGCGGATGCCGACGTCGTAGACCACAGCCACCCCGATCACCGGGGCACTGCGATCGGGGGTGAGCACCACCCGCAGGCCGTTGTCGAGGGTGAACCGCTCGACCGGATACTTCGTCGCTGGAATTCTGGATCTCCGCGCCGCCACGGAGTCGACCCTAGCGCGTCGACACCTCCGCCACCCGCGACCTTCCCGGAGCCGCCGCGACCGGGGCCGTCACCAGGGGCGGCACGTCGGTGCCGACCTGCTACTGCCTCGGCACGGTGCGGCCAGCCGGAGAGGCTGAACTCGCCGGTGCGCTCCAGCCGTGGTCGTGCCCGAGCAGGTCGCGGTACGCCCGCTGCCCGGCCGGGTCGCCCCGGTCACGATGTTGCCGGCGACACCGCACTGGCGCGAACCCGGCCCGGACCGCGATCAGCACGACGCCACTCACCCCCTATAAAGCTGGTAGGAATTACCGACATGACCGAGACGCGCCATCCCGCCATGTGGATGGGCCTTGACGCTGGCCGCGGCCCGGCCCACTCTTCCTACCAACTAAGTAGGAATACTGCGGATTGGATGGACGATGAGACGGCTTCCCCTGCGCCGGTTGGTCACCCTGGCCACCCTCGCCGCCCTGGGCGCGGCGACCCTGGGCAGCACCGCCGCGTGCGGCGACGACAGCGAGGGCGCGGGCGGCAGCTCCGGCCCGGTGACGCTGCGCCTCGGCTACTTCCCCAACATCACCCACGCGCCGGCAGTCGTCGGGGTGGAGAAGGGCATCTTCGCGGAGAAGCTCGGCACCAACGTCAAGCTGGACCCGAAGACCTTCAACGCCGGCCCTGCCGCCATCGAGGCGGTCTTCTCCGGCGCGCTGGACGCCACCTACATCGGTCCGAACCCGACGGTGAACGCCTTCTCGAAATCCAAGGGTGAGGCCGTCCGGGTCATCTCCGGCGCGGCCTCCGGCGGCGTGGCCCTCGTGGTCAAGCCCACCATCACCGGCGCGCCGGACCTGAAGGGCAAGAAGATCGCCACCCCACAGCTGGGCAACACCCAGGACGTGGCGATCCGGTACTGGCTCAAGCAGCAGGGCCTGACCACCACCAAGGAGGGCGGTGGTGACGTCAAGATCGTGCCGCAGGAGAACGCCCAGACCATCGAGACGTTCAACAGCGGCGCGATCGACGGCGCCTGGGTTCCCGAGCCGTTCGTCTCCCGCCTGGTCAACGCCGGCGGCAAGGTGCTCGTCGACGAGCGCGACCTGTGGCCGGACAAGAAGTTCGTCATCACCAACCTGCTGGTGAGCACCAAGTTCCTCAAGGCGCACCCGGACGTGGTGCAGAGGCTTGTCGACGGTCAGGTGGCCGCCAACGAGTTCGTCAACACCAAGCCGGACGAGGCGCAGCAGGCCATCTCCGACGCTATCGGCAAGATCACCGGAAAGCCGCTCGACTTGAAGCTCATCAAGCAGGCGTGGCCGACGTTGGAGTTCACCAACGACCCGATCTCGTCCTCCCTGAAGGCCGGGCTCGACCACGCCGTCGACGTCGGCCTGACCGAGCCGGTCGACCTCAAGGGCCTGTACGACCTCAAGTACCTCAACAACGCGCTCAAGGCGCAGGGCGAGCCCGAGGTCGTCCAGCCATGACGTCGACAACGACGACGCCGCGGAGCGCGACCACAGCCGTGGCGCTCTCCGGCGTGACAAAGGTGTACGGGCGCGGGGCGAACGCCGTCCTGGCCCTGGACGGTGTGTCGCTGGACGTCGCACCCGGCGAGTTCGTCTGCCTGGTCGGCGCGTCTGGCTGCGGCAAGAGCACACTGCTCAACCTGGTCGCCGGGCTGGACCGGGTCAGCGGTGGACAGATCACACTGGCCGGCGACGCCAACCCGGGCCTGATGTTCCAGGAGCCGGCGCTCCTTCCGTGGCTGACCGTCGACGGGAACGTGGAGGTGCCCCTCAAGCTGCGCCGACTGCCCCGGGCCCAGCGTCGCGAGCGGGTCGCCGAACTGCTGCGAACTGTGCACCTCGCCGACTTCGGCCGTAAGCGCCCGCACGAGCTCTCCGGCGGAATGCGGCAGCGGGTCGCGCTCGCCCGGACGCTTGCCCTGGACACTCCGGTGCTGCTGATGGACGAGCCGTTCGGCGCGCTGGACGCGATGACCCGGGACATCCTGCACGACGAGCTGGAACGGATCTGGTCAGAGCGCAAACTCTCGGTGCTCTTCGTGACGCACAACGTCCGTGAGGCGGCCCGCCTGGCCGACCGGATCATCCTGCTCTCCAGCCGACCCGGCCGGATCATCTACTCCACCGAGGTGACCATTCCGCGCCCTCGCCGGATCGACTCCCCCGAGGTCGCCGCCATCGCCGCCGAGGTCACCGAGCGGCTCCGTACGGAGGTGGGCCGCCATGGCCAGTGACACCCTCACCAGTTCGGCGCGTACCGACGCGGAGATCACCGGCCTCGACGCGCTGGAGATCGCCGGTCGGGACAAGGAGGTCTCCCGGGGCGCCCGGATCTGGGCGGCCACCTGGCCCAAGCTCGCCGCGCTGGCCATCGCCATCGCCGCCTGGCAACTCGTGGTCCTTTCGGGTTGGAAGCCCCCGTACTCGCTGCCGGGTCCGCTGGAGGTCGGCCGTGAGCTGATGACCCAGGCCCAGGGGCCGCAGTTGTGGGACGGCCTGCTCACCACGTTGCGCCGGGCCGCCGTCGGGTACGTCTTCTCGGTCGCCGTCGGCCTGCTCCTGGGCCTCGCGGTGGCCCGGTCCACTGTGCTGCGCGCCGCCATCGGCTCGATGATCACCGCGTTGCAGACGATGCCGTCGATCGCCTGGTTCCCGCTGGCCATCCTGCTCTTCGAGCTGAGCGAGAAGGCGATCTTCTTCGTGGTGGTGCTCGGTGCGGCGCCGTCCATCGCCAACGGGGTGATCTCCGGGGTGGACTACGTGCCGCCGCTGCTGATACGCGCCGGCCGTAACCTCGGCGCCCGAGGGCTCAACCTCTACCGGTACGTCATAGCGCCGGCCGCCCTCCCGGCGATCGTCGCCGGGCTCAAACAGGGCTGGGCCTTCTCCTGGCGCAGCCTGATGGCAGGTGAGCTGCTCGTGGTCGGCATCTCGCAGACCTCGCTCGGCGCCCAGCTCACCTACTCCCGTGAGTTGTCCGACTCACCCTGGCTGCTCTCCACGATGATCGTCATCCTCGTCGTCGGCCTCGTCGTGGACGCCGCGTTCGGCGCCGCGGACAAGGCGATCCGGCGGCGCTGGGGCGTACTGGACCAGGCTGGTCAGTGACGTGTTCGTCTCCGCGCGCAGCGACTACGCGCTCCGGGCGATGCTCGCCGTCGCCGCCGGTGGTGATGGTGGTGGCGACGGCGACCGGGTCGGCGAGTTGGTGAAGGCGGCCAGCCTGGCCGAGGTGCAGGACATCCCGCTCAGCTTCCTACAGGGCATCCTGCTCGACCTGCGCCGGGCCGGTCTGCTGCACAGCCATCGCGGTGCCGACGGCGGGTACGCGCTGACCCGCCCAGCCGACGAGATCACCGTCGGCGACGTACTGCGCGCGGTCGGCGGCTCGCTCACCACGGTGCGCGGTCTGCCGGCCGAGCGGGCCGGCTATCACGGAGTGGCCGCCGGGCTCACCGACGTCTGGCTGGCGGTGCACGGGGCGATCGCCACTGTGGTCGACAGCACCACTCTGACCGACCTGCTCACCCACGCTCCGGCGGTCAGCACCGACGCACCGCTCGCATGATCGCGCTCGATCATTGATGTAGTGGCCTCGCCGCCGTGGCGAGGGGCCTATTTCCTGGATCGAGCGCGATCATGCGCGTTCACGGCCCCCTCGGGCAGCGACGCCCTCGGGCAGCGACACCCTCGGGCAGCGGCCCCGTCGGGCAGCGGCCCCCTCGGGCAGCGACGCCCTCGGCCAGCGGCCCCTCGGCGCGAGCCGGGAGGACGTGGAGGCGATGTGGCCGGGTCGGTGCCCCGCCGACCCGACCACATCTCGTACCGATCCTGACCGGGCCTGCCCCTCCGCCGGCACCGGTAGGCCGGTCGCTGCTCAGCCCACGTGTGCGGTCGCCGGGCTGACGCCCGGATCGCCAGGACTGTGCAGCTCCACCAGACTGGCGGGAGCGTTACCCGCCGGGGTGGCATGCCAGGGCGCGAAGGCCGCAACCATGGCGAGCAGCAACCCGGCGAGCGCGACCGCGACCACCAGGATCAGTTCACGCAGTGCGCCCGAGCCGGCTTCGCCCGCCATGGTCACCCCTCCCGTGCCGGGCCCCCCGCCCGGCTTCCCCCGTCGGTCAGCCTCGACCACCAGCGGCCGGGGCGCAGTCGGCCAGCCGACCCAGCGGAGGCTGATTACCGACTCAGCGGAGGGGGCCGCCCGGCGCGGCCGGCTGACCGGTCAGCCCGCGCTGACAGCCGACCGGCCGGAACACCGCGCAGACAAAACCGACCCGCCTCGCCGAAGCGGGACGGGTCGGTCTACGCGCAGAAGATCAGACGGTACGGGGACGACGCGGCCGACGGGACCGGCCCGACGCGCGGTGCGCCGGACGGGCACCCCCGTCGGCGGCCGAGCCCCCGGAGGTACGGGCCCGAGTTGCGGGCGCCGGCGGAGCGACGATGGTCACCGGCACACCGGACGGCTCGCGGGCACCGGTCACCCGGGCCAGCGCTCCGTCACCCGCGCGCACCTGGACCGACTCGGGCCGGATACCGGCGGTGGCCATCAGCCGGGACACGTCCCGGCGCTGCTCCGGCAGGACCAGGGTGACCACGGAACCGGACTCGCCGGCCCGGGCGGTACGGCCGCCCCGGTGCAGGTAGTCCTTCGCCTCGGTCGGCGGGTCCACGTTGACCACCATGTCCAGGCCGTCCACGTGGATGCCACGGGCCGCCACGTCGGTGGCGACCAAAGCGGTCACCTGACCGTTGCGGAACTGCTCAAGGATCCGGGTGCGCTGCGGCTGGGACTTGCCACCGTGCAGCGCGGCCGCGCGTACGCCCTTGGAGAGCAGTTGGCGGGCCAGCCGGTCGGCGCGGTGCTTGGTGCCCATGAACAGGATGGTGCGGCCCTCACGGGCGGCGATCCGGGTCAACGCGTCGGGCTTGTCCGCGGCGTCGACGTGCAGCACGTGGTGGGTCATCGCGGTGACCGTCGCGGTGCCCGGGTCGACCGAGTGGGTGACCGGGTTGCTCAGGAATCGGCGGACCAGCCGGTCCACGCCGCCGTCCAGGGTCGCGGAGAAGAGCATCCGCTGCCCCTGCGGCGCTACCTGCTCCAGCAGCTTGGTGACCTGCGGCAGGAAGCCCATGTCGGCCATCTGGTCGGCCTCGTCGAGCACTGTGATCTCGACCTGGTCGAGCCGGGCGTCACCACGGTTGATCAGGTCGTGCAGCCGGCCGGGGGTGGCGACGACCACCTCGGTGCCGGCGCGCAGGGCGTCCGCCTGCCGCTGCAACGACAGGCCGCCGACCACTGTGGCGCAGCGCAGCCCGACGGCGCGGGCGTACGGGGCCAGGGCGGTGGTGACCTGCTGAGCCAGCTCGCGGGTCGGCACCAGCACCAGGGCCAGCGGGCGGCCCGGCCGCGCCTTACGGCCGGCGGTGCGGGACAGCAGCGGAAGCCCGAAGGCGAGGGTCTTGCCGGAGCCGGTACGACCCCGGCCCAGGACGTCCCGGCCGGCGAGCGAGTCGGGGAGCGTCGCCGACTGGATGGGGAACGGCTCGTTGATGCCCTGCGCGGTCAGCGCGGTGAGCAGCGCCGGTGCCAGACCGGTATGAGCGAACGAAGGAATAACTGTGGTCATGCGGAAGCCTTCCTCGACGCGGCACGTGTCGAGGGAGGGCGCCGAAGTCGGCGCTGTCAACCGGCGGCGCAAGGCAGCCAGGACTCACAAGCACGAACCGAAAGGGAGTACAGGCCGGCCCGCCGCCGGGCCGCCACCTGCGTCGGCAGGCGGCAGCGGGGCGGGCCGGTCCCGTCACCGTCACACCCGGAGGGCGCGACAGGTAATGCTGACCGATCCGAAGATCAGAGCGGGCGGATGTTCTCCGCCTGCGGGCCCTTCTGGCCCTGGGTCACCTCGAACTCGACCCGCTGGTTCTCGTCCAGGCTCCGGTAGCCGGAGGACTGGATCGCCGAGAAGTGGGCGAAGACGTCGGCGCCGCCGCCGTCCGGGGTGATGAAGCCGAAGCCCTTGTCAGCGTTGAACCACTTCACGGTGCCAATAGCCATGTGTTTCGTCTCCTTGACGGAACGTCGGACACGCACTTGTTGCGTGCCCGAAGAGGAGCGCTCCGCGCGGGGATGCGCGAATCGCCTGTCGCTTCTGGTCGCCCCGCCCGGAGAACTCCGGACACAACAAAGAGCGCCTGGGGCCACAATCCCGCCAGGCGCACACAGAGTCTCTGGTAACCAAAACTGCAACCCGGTCAACCTACCACGGTTTCCCCCGCCATGGTCAACCTTGGGCAGAATCCTCGGGCAGCTGCGCGATCATGGCCGTGAGGCCGGTCACATCCAGCAGGTCGGCGGGCCGGACGGTCACCCCGTGCCGGACGTAATGGAACGCCGCGCCCACAGTGTCGACCGGCACGCCGGCCAACTCCGCCCAGGCCAGCCGGTAAACGGCCAGTTGCACGGCGGCCACGTCGGCCGCCGGCCCGGTGGGCTGCGCGCCGGTCTTCCAGTCGACCACGTCGAACCGGCCACCCGGCCGGGCGAAGACAGCGTCCATCCGGCCCCGCACCACCACCCCGGCGATCACAGTGGCGAAGGGTACCTCCACCTCCACCGGTGACCTGTCGGCCCACTCGCTGGCCAGGAACCGCTCCTGAAGCTCGACCAGCGCCTCGTCGGGCGCGGCATCGGCGTCGGCCGCGCCGGGCAGCTCGTCCAGATCCAACAGGCGGTCGGCGCCGAAGCGCTGCTCCAACCAGGCGTGGAAGGCGGTGCCTCGACGGGCGTACGGGTTGGGTTCGGACGGCACCGGGCGACGCAGCGTACGGGCCAGGGCCGCCGGATCGCGCCGCAGCGCGACCAGCTGGGTGACGCTCAACGCGGCGGGTAGCGCCACCTCGACCGCACCGGAGAGCCGGGTCAGCTCGGCGCGCTCCGCCAACAGCAGGTCCGCCTCGCGCTGCCAGCGCGCCACCTCCGGATCCACCTCCGGCTCGACCGGCCCGGCGAGCACCGGCTCGACCGGCGATCCAATCGGCCCGACCGGCCCGGCGAGCACCGGCCCGACCGGCCCGGGGAGCGCCGCCGCCGGACCGTCGGCCATCAGGCGACGCACCAGCCCGGCCGCCTCGGCCAACGCCGGCCGGCGACCGCCCAGCGGGTCCGCCGGCCACTCCGCGCGGAGCACCACCTCGGCCGTGGGGTTCGTCGCGTCGGGAGTCGGCTCCGGCGCCCACGCGTCGATCACATGCCCGGGCCCGCCGTCGAGGCAGGCGTCGTACACCTCACGCAGGAAGACCGACGGACCTCGCGGTCGCTTCGTGCCCTCCCCCCACCAGTAACCGGAGCAGAGCAGCAGCCGGCGCGGCCGGGTGACAGCGACGTACGTCAGCCGGCGTTCCTCCCGCTCGTCGTGGGCCCGCCACGCGTCGGTGAAGTCGGTCACCGCCCGCGCCACGGCCCGCTGGTCCCCCGCCTCGTCGAGTGCCAACTCGGGCAGGCCGTCGGCATCGCCGCGCAGCGGGAACGGCAGCACGCCCAGCCCACCCAGCCAGTGGTCGGAGTTGCGGACCGGCCCCGGCCACAGGCCACGACTGAGCCCGGCCACCGCAACGACGTCCCACTCCAGGCCCTTGGCGGCGTGCGCGGTGACCACCTGCACCGCGCCCTCCACCACCTCGACCTCGCCCGGCGCCAAACCGCGCTCCTCGTCCTCGGCGGCGGCCAGGTAGGACAGGAACCCGGACAGGGTCGCGCCGGGCGTCTCCCCGCTGAACCGGGCCGCCACGTCACCGAGCGCGTCCAGATGCCCCCGGGCCAGGCCCGCGTCGCCGGCGCCGTCCCGGCCGGCCCGCACCGCGACCTCCACGTCCAGGCCGATGGTCCGCTCGATGTCCGCGATGAGATCCGGCAGCGCCTGGTCCAGCCGGTAGCGCAGCAGCGCCAGTTCCCGGCCGTACGCGCGCAGCCGTGCGAACCCCTCAGCCGAGTACGCCTGCGCCGGCCCGAGGTCGGCCAACGCCTCCACCAGAGTCGCCTCGTCCAACAGGTCGGGGCTGATCTCCGCGGCCTCGTCGGCGGCCACCTGTCGCCGGGCGTTCGCGATGGCCCGGGCCCGCCGGTGCAATGCCACCAGGTCACGTGGCCCGATCCGCCAACGGGCGCCGGTGAGCAACCGCAGCAGCGCGGCGCCATCGGTCGGGTCGGCAAGGACCCGCAGCGTGCAGACCACGTCGCGTACCTCTGGGGTGTCCAGCAGGCCGCCCAGCCCGACCACCTCGACCGGTAGGCCCCGCTCCCGCAGAGCCGACTCGATCGCCGGGATCTGGCTGCGCACCCGGACCAGCACGGCGGTCGTCGGACGGCGCTCCACCGGGATGTGTTCCGGGGCCGCGCCCGGCATCCCGGCCGCCCCACGCCAGGCGGCGAGCACGCTGTCGGCGATCCAGTCGGCCTCGTCGGCGTACGTGGGCAGCATCGCGCAGTGCACAGTGCCGCCGGCCGCGCCGCCCGGGCTGCGGTGCGGAATCGGGTCCCGGACGGTCAGCGCGGAGCGCAGCTCCGGCACCCGGGCACCCGCCGCCCGCAGCGGGGTGGAGAGGGCGTTCGCCACCCGGAGGATCTCCGGGCGGTTGCGCCAACTCGTGGTGAGCCCCAGCGCCGGGGCCGGCTCACCGTTGGCGCGGGCGAACTCGGTGGGGAACCGGTCCAGGGTGCCCGCGCTGGCCCCCCGCCAGCCGTAGATCGACTGGCACGGGTCGCCCACAGCGGTCACCGGGTGCCCGCCACCGAACAGCGCGTTTAGCAACACCACCTGGGCGTGGCTGGTGTCCTGGTACTCGTCGAGCAGCACCACCCGGAAGCGGTCCCGCTCGATCACGCCGACCCCCGGGTGGTCCCGGGCCACCCGGGCCGCCCGGGCGAGCTGGTCGGCGAAGTCCATCGCCTCGAAGTCCTCCTTACGCCGGGCGTACGCCCGCACCAGCGGCAACAGGCGCAACCGGGTCTGCTGGAGGGTGAGCGCCTTGCGCACGTCGGCGTACACCCGACCCGGCCGGGATTGCACCTCGGCGAAGAACCGACCGGTCCAGGCCGCCAGGTCGTCCGGTGCGACCAGATGCTCGTCCAGCTCCCCGGCGAGCGCCAGCACCGCGTCGGTGATGGTGCTCGGCATCCGGTCCACCTCGGACATGTCGCCGTCGTAGTTGCGCACCAGCAGGTCGACCAACTGCCAGCGGGACGCCTCGGTGAGCAGTCTGGTGGACGGCTCGTAGCCGGCCCGCAGCCCGTGCTCGGTGACGATCCGCCCCGCGTACGAGTGGTAGGTGGAGACGGTGGGCTCACCCGCGAGCGGGTCGTCCAGCGGGTCCCGTCCCTGCCGGCCGAGTCGGCGGATCAGCTGGTCGAGCCGGGTGCGTACCCGATGGGCCAGCTCGCCGGCCGCCTTGCGGGTGAAGGTCAGGCCGAGGATCTGCTCCGGCCGCACGTACGAGTTGGCCACCAGCCAGACCACCCGGGCGGCCATCGTCTCGGTCTTGCCCGACCCGGCGCCCGCTACCACCAGCAGCGGCTCCACCGGGGCGGCGATGATCGCGGCCTGTTCCCGGGTGGGTGCCGGCAACCGCAGCAGCTTGGCCAGCTCCACCGGTGTGTAGCGGGGGCCGGAGTCCGCGAGTCGGGGCGTCGGCGCGGGGCCCGCGCCGAACAGGGTGGGCTGACTCACCGTGCCGTCTCGGTTCCCAACACCGGCGCGCTCCTCGCCCTCACGGGTGCCGTCCCAGGTCGTGACCGGGCTCGCACGCTCATTCCTCGCCCTCACCTGTGCGTCGCACGGTGGGCGGCTCGACGACCTGGCGACCCTGCCCGGAGACCGGGCAGCTGGTGCGCACCGGGCAGACCCGGCACTTCGAGTTGGCCACCGCGGCGAACGTGGCGGCTGCCATCGTATCGGCGGTCCGCCGGACCAGCGCTGTCGCCCAGCCGGCGGCCGGCCCCTCGCTGGCGGCCGGCTGATTCTGCTCCCTGGCGTCCTTGGCGGAGGTCCCGAGCTGCACCAGCGCGGCACCTCCGGACTCGTCACCGAACTCGGCGAACGCTCCGGCCTCCACCGCCGCCTGGTAGGCGCCGAGCTGCGGGTGCTCGGCGAGGTCGGTGCCGGTGACAGCTGTGGACTTGCCGGTCTTCAGGTCGATCACCACGAGCCGCCCGGCCTCGTCGACCTCCAGCCGGTCGACCCGGCCGGCCAGGTCGATGGGCCGGTTCGGGTCGTCCAGGCGGACGGCGAACTCGTGCTCGATGGCGAGCAACCGGCGCGGATTGGTGGCCAGCCAGCGCAGCAGTTTGTCGACCATCGCCTCGGCGCGTTCCCGCTCCGGCCCGGCCATCCACCGGGCCGCCAGCTCGATCGCGTCGAACCGGGCGGCCACGTAGTCGAGCAGCGCGCCCCGGTCGGCGCTGGCGTCCTCGGCGAGCATCGCGGCGGCGTGGACCAGGTTGCCCACTCCCTGCGCGGTGCTGGTCGGGCCGCTACCGCCGTGCCGTTCCAGCAGCCAGCGCAGGCTGCACCGCAGCGCGCTCTCCATGGCCGACGGGGTGACCCGCACCGGGTCGCCGTCGTCGACGAGCGGCCGGTCGTCGGAGAGCACCCGCAACCCCCACCAGTCGTCGGGGTGCGCGCCGGGCACCCCGGCGGCGGCGAGCCGGGCCAGTTCGGCCGCCGCGGCGCGCCGCCGGGCCGCCGGGGCGGCCGGGTCGGTGATGGCGGTACGCAGTTCAGCTACCAACGCCGGCAGGGTCAGCGCCCGGGGTGGGCGGGTCACCGGCAACGCCCCGGGGCGGTCCGGCTCCTCGTCGCCGGTTTCGCCCACCGCAGCGCCCCCGGTGTCGCTGCCGGAGGACGGCTCGGTGCGGGGACCGGGCGGCGGGCCGGGCGCCGTCGGCGGGGTCGGTGGCGGTGTGCCCGGCGGGGTCGGTGGCGGTGTGCCCGGCGGGGTCGGTGGCGGTGTGCTCGGGCCCAGCTCGTGCAGGAACCGGCTGGGTTGCTCCTCGTGGTCGTCGCCGCCGACGGCGGCCGACGCCACGGCGCTGACCAGCAGCCGGTGCCGGGCCCGACTGATGGCGACGTGGAAGAGCCGACGCTCCTCGTCCAGCAGCGCCGAGGTCTGACCCACCACGTTCGCCGCGGTCGCCCCGTCGACCGACCGGCCGGCCAGCACGTCGACCAGTCGCTCGGAGCCGAGCAGGCTGCCGCGCAGCCGCAGGTCCGGCCAGATGCCCTCCTGCACGCCGGCCACCGCCACCAGATCCCATTCCAGGCCCTTCGCGGCGTGCGCGGTGAGCAGGCGTACCGCCGCACCCCGGTCGGCGGTCGGCGCGATGGTGTCGGCCGGCAGGTCCTGGGCGAGCACGTGGTCGAGGAAGACCTCGGTGCGGGCACCGGGCAGCCGGTCGGTGAACCGGGCCGCCGCGTCGAAGAGGACCAGCACGGCGTCCAGGTCACGGTCGGCAGCCTCGGCCCGCCGACGCCGGGCCAGGTCGCCCTCGCCAGCCTCCGGACGACCCTGGTTGATCGCGCCGGCCCACCGCTCGGCGAGACCACTGGCGTGCCAGACGGCCCAGAGCACGTCCTCGGCGGTCGCACCCGGGCGGGCGGCGGCCTCGCGTGCGATGGCAAGCAGCCCGGCCACCGCCTGCGCCGGCTCCGCCCAGAGCCGCTCGATGCCGGCCAGCTCCTCCGGGTCCTGCAACGCCTCGACGATCAGCTCCCCGGAGGGACGTCGGTCGCCGCCGGCCAACGCGAGCGCACGCAGGCCCTGCCGCAGCCGCCGCTCGGCCAGCGGGTCGGCCCCGCCGAGCGGCGAGTGCAGCAGCGCGACGGCCGCCTCCTCATCGAGTCGATCCGGCTCCAGCGCGCAGCGCAGCAGGAGCAGCAGCGGCGCGACCGCCGGTTGCAGGTGCAGGGGCAGATCCTCACCGTGCACCACTGTGGGCACCCCGGCGGCGTGCAGCGCCCGTCGCAGGGTGGGCAGTTGCAACGCGGTGGACCGCACCAGCACCGCCATCCGTGACCACGGGACGCCGTCGAGCAGGTGAGCCGAGCGCAGCGCGTGGGCCAGCCAGGCGGCCTCGCTGGTCGCCGAGCGGAAGGTGTGCACCTCGACCACGCCGGGCGGCGCGCCCGGCACCGGGTGCAGCCGGCGGTGCGCGGCCGGACCCCGCAGCCGGCGGCCCAGCCGGGCGATCGCCGCGAGCAGACCCGGCCCGGCCCGGTACGACGTGGTCAGCAGCACCTGCGCGGCCGGCGCACCGGATGCCGTCCGGAACCGGTGCGGGAACGTCGCCACCCCGGCCGGGTCGGCGCCCCGGAAGGCGTACGTGGAGGAATCCGGGTCGGCGAACGCGACAAGCGACTTGCCACCGCCGGCGATCACCGAGAGCAGCTCCAGTTGGGCGGGGTCGGTGTCGGCCAGCTCGTCGAGGTAGACGTGGGCGAGGCGACGGCGCTCGGCGGCCAGCAACTCCTCGTCGTCGCGCAGCAGCCCGGTGGCCGCCCGGACCAGCTCCGCCGGGTCGTACGCGATGGAGCCCCGGTTGCTGACGTCGCGCAACGCGAGCACTGCGACGTACTCCCGCAGGAAGCGGGCGGCGGCCGGCCAGTCGGCGCGGCCGAGCTTCTCACCCAGCCGGGCCAGGTCGATCGGGCCCACACCGCGCTCGGCGGCGCGCATGAGCAGGTCGCGCAGTTGGCCGGCGAACGCCCGGGTGCGCAGGGCGGGGCGCAGGTCTGTGGGCCAGCCGACGGGGTCGTCCTCGGGCTCCTCGCCCACCACGTCCAGCAGCTCACGGATGATCAGATCCTGCTCGGGGCCGGTGAGCAGCCGGGGCGACGGTTCGCCCCGCTCGGCGGCGGCGCGGCGGAGCAGCCCGAAGGCGTACGCCGGGAAGGTGCGCACCAACGGCTCGCGCAGCACCCGGTGGCCGTCCTGCGCGATCCGGGCCTCGATGCGCTGTCGCAGCGCGGTGGCGCCTCGGCGGCCGAAGGTCAGCACCAGGATCCGTTCGGGGTCGGCCCCCTCTGCCACCCGGGCGGCGACCGCCTCGACCAGCGTGCTGGTCTTGCCTGTGCCCGGGCCGCCGAGCACGAGCATCGGCCCGTCGGTGTGCCCGACCACCTCGGCCTGCACCGGATCGGCCCGCCAGCCGCCGCCGGAGGCCAGCTCGGGCCCGGCCACGCGATCGGGCCCTTCCGACGTGCCGACACCGCCCACTGACGTGCCGCCGCTGGCGAGCACGGAAGCGCCGTCAGGCGCCGTCCCGTCCCCCCGCGCCGGCCCTCCGGGCCGCCGCACCAACCGGTACGCCTGCATCAGCTCATCCCATCAGACCCATACGACACCCACCCACCCAAACCCCACTCCACACCGCACCCCATCCAGCCTCGTCGATCATGAGGTTAGCTGCGCGACACGCCGACGGCGACGTCGACAACTTCATGAACACCGCGGCCTGGGTGGGGTTGGGGCGGTCAGGTCAGGTGGGATTCCAGAACGTCGAGGGCCTCGGTGACGGTGGTGGTGACCGTCAGAAGGTCGCGGCCGGCGGGCTTGAGGAACGTCTGCTCGGCCAGCGCGTCGAGCCAGTCCAGCAGGGGACTGTAGAACCCGTCGGTGTCGATCAGCACCATCGGCTTGGTGTGCAGGGCGAGGGTGGCGGTGGTCCAGACCTCGAACAACTCGTCCAGGGTGCCCAGCCCGCCGGGCAGGGTGAGGAAGGCATCCGACTTGTCGATCATCAGGGTCTTGCGGCTGGCCATCGAGTCGGTCACCAGCAGCTCGTCCGAGGCCAGGTCGGCGACCTCCAGGTCGACCAGCGACTGCGGGATCACGCCGACGGTGCGGCCACCGGCGGATCGGGCGCCGTCCGCCAGCGCGCCCATCATGCCGACGCAGCCACCACCGCTGACCAGCGTGTGCCCTCGCCGGGCCAGCTCCGCGCCGGTCTCGGCGGCCAGGTCCAACCAGCGCTGATCAAGGGTACGAGAGGAGGCGCAGAAGACGCAGATCGCCGCCATCAGTCGTGGTCCCGCGCCTGCTCGGCGGCGGCCTGCTGGTCTGCGCCGGTGCGCGCGACGGCCTCCTCGCGGACCGCCTCCTGCTCGGCGGAGAGCGCGGCCTCCGACGCGACGATGTACCGGACCGCCTCGTTGACGTCGTCGGTGAGGCAGATCAGGTCCAGGTCGACCGGCCCGATCTTGCCGGTGGCGGCCATCGTGTCGCGCAGCCAGTCAAGCAGGCCCTGCCAGTAGGCGACTCCCATGAGCACCACCGGGAACCGGGTGACCTTGCCGGTCTGCACCAGGGTGAGCGCCTCGAACAACTCGTCCATGGTGCCGAACCCGCCGGGCAGCACGACGAACGCCTGGGCGTACTTGACGAACATCGTCTTGCGGGCGAAGAAGTAGCGGAAGTCGATGGCCAGGTCGACCCAGTCGTTGATGCCCTGCTCGAACGGAAGCTCGATGCCGAGACCCACGGAGAGCCCACCGGCCTCGCTGGCGCCCCGGTTGGCGGCCTCCATCACGCCGGGCCCACCTCCGGTGATCACCGCGTAGCCGGCTCGGGCCAGCGCGCCGCCCAACTGCTCGGCCAACTGGCACTCGGCGCTGTCCGGCGCGCTGCGCGCGGAGCCGAAGACGCTGACCGCTGACGGCACGTCGGCGAGGGTGTCGAAACCCTCGACGAACTCGGCGAGGATGCGTAGCGCGCGCCAGGCGTCCTTGGTCTTCCAGTCGCCGCGCCCCCGTGAATCCAGCAGCCGCTGGTCGGCGGTGCTGCTCGGGATCGCCCCTCTGCGCAGGGTGACCGCACCGCGATGCCGCTCCTGTCCCGGACCGCGACCGGCCTCCCGCCCGTTGCTCTGGCTCATGGGGCAACCGTAGTGGAGCAGCACCGGCCGGGTGCGCGGGGCGGGGACGCCGAGAAATTGTTCGGGATCATGGGCAACTATTCGGCGCTCCCGTACGTCTTACTATTCACATACCGGGTATGCCCCGGCGCGCGCCTTCGGGGGAGGAGACAGCGTGATCAGTAACAGCGAGATGATCCGGATCCGTCGCCAGATGCAGCGACGGATCCGAGACGTGGTGGCCGAACGCCGCCGCACCCGCCAGCAGAACCCAACCCCCACCTCCCCCGCACCCTCCGGAACCGATCAAGAGGTTTGCGTCGCCGACAACGGGCCAGGCTGACGCAAACCTCTTGATCACCGGTGGGCTCCGGCGCTGGACCGGAGCCGGGGCCGGGTCAGACCGGGGCCAGCCAGCGGTGCAGGGTTGCCGCGCCGTCACGGATCTTGCTGATCTCGACGTGCTCGTCGGGGTGGTGGGCGAGGTTCGGGTCGCCCGGGCCGAAGTTCAGCGCGGGAATGCCCATTGCCGCGAACCGGGCCACGTCCGTCCAGCCCAGCTTGCCGATCGGTGCGGCGCCGACCGCCGCCAGGAACTCCTTCGCGGGGGCCGCGTCGAGCCCGGGCGCGGCACCGGCAGCCGTGTCGGTGACTGTCACCTCGAAGCCGGTGAACACCTCACGCAGGTGCGCCTCCGCCTCGGCCGGGGTGCGGTCCGGGGCGAACCGGTAGTTGACCTCGACCTCACAGAGGTCGGGAACCACGTTGCCGGCCACCCCACCGTTGATCCGCACCGCGTTCATGCCCTCGCGGTAGTCGCAGCCGTCGATGGTGACCCGGCGCGCCTCGTACGTCTGGAGACGTCGCAGCACCTCGCCGGCGGCGTGGATGGCGTTGACCCCGTGCCAGGAGCGCGCCGAGTGGGCGCGTACGCCGGTCGTGGTGACCACCGAGCGCATGGTGCCCTGGCAGCCCGCCTCGACGATGCCGTACGTCGGCTCCAGCAGCACCGCGAAGTCCGCCTGCAACCACTCCGGGAACGCCTGGGCGACGAGGTTGAGCCCGTTGTACCGCGACTCGATCTCCTCGGCCTCGTAGAAGAAGTACGTTACGTCGTAGCGCGGCTCGGGCAGCGTCACCGCCAGGTGCAGCGCGTACGCGGTGCCCGACTTCATGTCGGAGGTGCCGCAGCCGTACATCAGGTCGCCGCGCATGGTCGACGGGAAGTTGTTGTTCAACGGCACCGTGTCGAGGTGCCCGGCCAGCACGACACGCTGCGACCGACCGAGGTCGGTACGGGCCATCACCGTGTTGCCGTGCCGGTGGGTGGTCAGGTGCGGTACGCCCCGCAGCACCTCTTCGACACAGTCGGCGATCGCCTTCTCGTTGAGGGACACGGACTCTATGTCGACCAGAGCGCGGGTCAGCTGCACCGGATCGGCGAGGACCTCGGGGGTCAGCGGGTTCTCCATGGTTCGCACGGTACCTTCAGGTCTGTCAGCGCGAGGAGCGAGCCGAGGTCAGCTTGGCCGTGACCGAGAGGTGTAACAGTGACGTCCGCAGATTCCGCCTGGGGCATCGGCCTGGCTACGGTCACCGCAGACGAGCAGGTGCTCGATACCTGGTACCCGACCGGCAAGCTGGGCCTGGGCGAGCTGCCGTTGGTCGCCGGCGAGGACAAGGCGGACGTGCTCGACCTGCCGCCCGCCGCGCTCGGTGACCGGTCCCTGCCCGGTCTGCGTACCGTGCAGGTGGTGACCGTGATCGGCTCGTTGGACGACCCGATCAAGGACGCGTCCGACGCGTACCTCCGGTTGCACCTGCTCTCGCACCGCCTGGTCCGACCCAACCAGCTCAACCTGGACGGCATCTTCGGCAAGCTGGCCAACGTGGCCTGGACGTCCGCCGGGCCGTGCCCCCCGGAGCGGGTGGACGAGCTGCGGGTGATCGAGCGAGCCGCCGGTCGGCACCTGGCGGTGTACGGGGTCGACAAGTTCCCCCGGATGACCGACTACGTGGTGCCCTCCGGTGTGCGGATCGCCGACGCCGACCGGGTCCGTCTCGGTGCGCACCTGGCCGCCGGCACCACTGTGATGCACGAGGGCTTCGTGAACTTCAACGCCGGCACCGTCGGCACCTCCATGGTCGAGGGGCGGATCGTGCAGGGCGTGCTGGTCGGCGACAGCTCCGACATCGGCGGCGGGGCTTCCATCATGGGCACCCTCTCCGGCGGCGGCACCGACAAGATCAGCATCGGTGAGCGGAGCCTGGTGGGCGCGAACGCCGGCGTCGGGATCTCCCTCGGCGACGACTGTGTGGTCGAGGCCGGCTGCTACATCACCGCCGCGTCGAAGATCACGCTCCCTGACGGCCGGGTGGTCAAGGCCCGGGAGCTGTCCGGCGTCGACGGCCTGCTGTTCTGGCGCAACTCGGTCACCGGCGGGCTGGAGGCCCGACCGCGCACCGGCCGGGGCATCGAGCTGAACGCCGCCCTGCACGCCAACGACTGACGGCCCCGGTCCGGGTCCGCGGCGTTCGGCCGCGGACCCGGACGGGGTACGCCTCAGCGCAACCGGTACGCCTGGATGATCCGTTGGGTCACCGTGTTGCCGGCGGTGTCCCGGGCGGTGGCCCGCAGCGACACGTGGCCGGGGCCGGCCGGATGCCGCAACACTGCCGACCAGCCGTCGGCCGAGGTGCGGACCAGCTTCGCCCTGCCCCAGGTCTTCCCGCCGTCGTACGAGACGTCGACGGCGAGCTTCTCCACCCCGGTGGCCGGTGAGCCGGGCTGCCGCTGCACCCGTACCGGTACGACGAAGCCCTGACCGGCCGGAGCGCTGTTGTCGACCCGCAGCGGCGGCGCGAAGCGCACCGCCGACAGGGGCAGTCGGGCCGGCGTCTCACCGGCGACGTGCCTCGACCGGAAGGTCCAGCTCGACTCCACGGCGGTGCTCAGGTCGGTGAAGCTTCGCTTCGACGACATGACGAGCCGGTAGTCCGCCGCACCCGGTGGAACTGCGAACTCGCCGTAGCCGGCGTACTCGCTCTCGCCGACCAGCTTGCCGTTGCGCCAGAGCTTGGTGTGCTCACTGTCGCTCAGCGAGGCGCCCGGGTGCCCGGCCTCGTCGCTGAACATCGGCACGTCGACGAGGATGGTGTCGCCGACCCGGCTGACGCTCTGGTACGGCCAGCGCGGGTTCGGGAAGGACGGCGCGTACGGCGCCTGGTTCCAGATCTCCTGGACCGTCCGCCCGGCCCGGTACGCGGTGGGGGTGGAGAAGAGCGCCGCCTTCGGGTTCAACCAGCCTTCGTCGTCCACAGTTCCGAAATAGACCTCGGATTCCCACTTCACGTTCTTGGTGTTGTAGTGCTCCACCCGCTGGCCGGGCACGACGGTGGGCAGGATCAGCGCGGAGTAGCCGACGTTGTACTCCAACTCGGGGATCACGACCCGCTCGGCCGCCATGCCCGGGTAGCCACCCCGGAACCGATGCACGACGGTGGCCAGGTCCCGCCGGGTGTAGTCGCGGACGAACCCGGTGGGCATCCGGCCAGGTACCGCCTCGGCCAGCGCGTACAGGTACGGGCTGTTGGCCGGGTCCGGACTGGTCCACTGGCTGCTGACGGTGCCGACGAACTTGTCGGCGGAGATCGGCTTGCCGAGCTGACCGCTGGTCAGGCCGGTGAACGTCTCCGCCCAGAGCCCGACGCCGTACGCACTGCCGTCGTCGGCGGTGAAGTTGCCGCTGACGTCGATCAGTTGCGGGACGGCGGTCCGGTCCGGAACGGTAGTCCGCACCGGCTTGGCCCGGCGGGCGTCCACGACGATCCGGGTGTCCCGCTCGATTGTCACTTCGGGCTGCGCCAACAGGGACATCCCGCGCTGCTCATCCTCCGGACCGGGCTGGAAGACGAGACTGCTCAGGCCGTAGTGCCCCTTGGGCACCCGCACGGTCGCCACCCCGTCGGAACTGACGAGGTCCCAGGAGCCATAGGTGTCCATCCCAAGCAGGAAGGTCCAGTGGTCAGCGGTGCGCGCGCCGGCGCGGTTCAGGTGCTCCACGGTGAGCGTGTAGCTCTCCACCTCCCGGTTCACCGCCAGCGGGGTGACAGCGACCGCAGCACCGGACCGGGCCACGATCCGCCCGGTCCAGTAACCGTCGGCGTCGCCGAGGCGGGTGTCAGTGGTGACGGTCGTGGCGGCCGTGCCGCCAGCCGGCACTGTGAGTTGGTTGGCACCCAGGACGAACAGGCCGGCCGGTAGCGCCCGACCGCCGGGGCCAGCGCCCTCGACGCTCAGGTCCACTGTGACCGGGGCCGGCCCGTCGTTACGCCAGGTCACCGTACGGGTGATCGGGGCGTCGTCGCCGTGCGGCCAGAGCGTACGCCCGAACGAGACGCTCACCGGGTCGGTGGTGAGCTGCTGGGTGATCGCGTGTGCGACGTCGACCCGCCCGGCGCCCTGCTGGTAGGCGGTCTGGTCCGGGTGCGGCTTGGCGGCGGCCATCAGGGTGGCCTTGAGCCGGTCGGCCCGCCATCCGGGGTGCTGCTGGGCCAGCAGCGCGGCCGATCCGGCGACGTGCGGGGTGGCCATCGAGGTGCCGGAGAGGGCGACGTAGCGGTCCCCCACCGGGTCGCCGATGACGCCGTTGGCGGACCGTGCGGCGACGATGTCGACGCCGGGCGCTGTGATGTCCGGCTTCAGCGCATCGTCGCCGACTCGCGGGCCCCGGCTGGAGAAGTCGGCCAGTTCGTCGTCGCGGTCCACCGCGCCCACGGCGAGCCCGGCGTCGGCGCTGGCCGGGGAGCCGACCGAACCGTCAGCACCGTCGTTGCCGGCGGCGAGGACGAACAGCGTGCCGGTCTGGGCGGTGAGGGTCTGCACGGCCTCCTCGATCGGGTCGACCTCCGGGGTGTCCCAGCCGCTGAGGCTCATGTTGACCACGGCGGCCTTCTTCTCCACAGCCGCCCACTGCATGCCGGCGAGGATCGCCGAGTCGGTGCAGCCCGCGTCCTCACAGACCTTGCCGTCCAGCAGCGTCGCGTCCGGCGCCACACCTCGGTACTTACCACCGGAGGCGGCGCCGGTGCCCGCGATGGTCGACGCCACGTGGGTGCCGTGGCCGACAGTGTCCCGAGCGTCGGCGACCTCGGTGAAGTTGCGCGCCTCGGCCACCTTGCCGGCCAGGTCCGGGTGGGTGGCGTCGACGCCGGTGTCCAGCACCGCGACGGACACCCCCGCGCCGGTGAACCCGGCCGCCCAGGCGGCGGGCGCGCCGATCTGCGGCACGCTGTGGTCGAGGGTCACCCGTCGACGGCCGTCCAGCCAGATCCGCTCGACGCCCCCCGCCGCGTCGAGCCGGGCCCCAGCGGGACCGGTGGCGACCGCCGCCCACACCGCGCCGAGGGAGGACTTGTCGCTACTCAGGGCGGCACCGCGGATCAGCGGCAGGTCACGGGTCACCCGCGTGCCGGGCAGTGCGGCCGACGTACGCCGGGCGGACCCCGTCGAGCCGTACGACACCAGCAGCGGCAGGGTGTTGCGGTGGGCGTCGTCGTAACCTGCCTCGATCAGCCCGGTGACGTCGAAGAGTCGCCGGTCCACCCTGCCGGAGCGCAGCAACGGCAGCGCGTCAGTCGGCGTCACGGTGAGGCGTCCGCGCTCGCGCTGAACCAGGAACTGCACGTCCTCGCGGCCGACGCCGGGCCGGGCCGAGGCGCCGGAGGCGGTGATGGTGACCCGGTCACCGGTGATCAGCGTGACGGTGGCCGAGCGGTTGGCGACGGGTCCACTCGAAGTGGACTGTGGGCCGGTGCCGCCCGGTGTGGCGGGCACTGTGGCAGCGGCTGAGGCGGGAGCCGGCGCGGAGAGCGCCAGCGCGAACACGAGGCCGAGGGCGGCCAATCTTCTTCCCTGGTGCAACGGATCCTCCTCGTCAAGCGTCTTGATGGATGGAGTCACATTGACAACCCAGAATTGCATACTGGGTATGCATAATGAAGGCCAAAAAATGACGGACCCGCCACGAGCCGACGAACCGGGCCGGCATGATCGGGCGGTGACCTCCACGAAGGACAAGATGCTCGCCGGCGAGCCATACATCGCCGACGATCCCGAAATCATCGCCGATCTGGACCGGGCCGCCCGGCTGATGGAGCGCTTCAACACCAGTCCGGCGGCCGATCCGCAGGCCCGGATCACGGCACTGCGGGAACTCCTCGGCGAACTGGGCGAGGACACCTGGATCCGCCCACCGTTCTACTGCGACTACGGCTGGCAGATCCGCATCGGCCCGCGCAGCTTCGTCAACTACAACGCGGTCTTCCTCGACGTCGCTCGGATCACCCTCGGCGCGGACGTCCAGGTCGGCCCGAACGTGCAGCTGCTCACCCCGACGCACCCGGTCGAGCCCGGCCCGCGACGGGACAAGTGGGAGGCGGCCAAGCCGATCACCATCGGCGACAACGTGTGGCTCGGCGGCGGCGCCATCGTGTTGGCCGGCGTGACGATCGGCGCGAACACAGTCGTCGGCGCGGGCGCTGTGGTCACCCGGGACCTGCCCGCCAACGTCGTGGCGGTCGGCAACCCGGCCCGGCCGGTCCGCGAAATCGGCTAGACCGGCGGGGGCTCCGCCAGGCGGACCACCAGGTCAGCCCGGTCGGCGGTGGGGGTGATGAGCGCGGCGTTCGACTCGTCGCTGCCCAGCGCCCACGCCCGCGCCTGCTCCGGAGATCGACCGAACGCCTCGTGCCGGGCGGTCAGCCGGCGGTGGCGCACCTCGGCGTCCAGGTCGAGAAACCACGCCTCGTGCAGCAGCGGTCGGATCTCCTGCCAGGGGAAATCCGGCAACAGCAGGTAGTTGCCCTCGGTCACCACCAACCGGACCGACGGCAGCACCTCGATCGCCCCGGCCACCGGCTCCTCCAACTCGCGGCGGAACTCCGGCGCATAGACGGCCGTCGGCTCCAACCGGTGCAGCCGGCGCAGCAGCGAGACGTACCCGTTGGCGTCGAAGGTGTCCACAGCGCCCTTGCGGTCGGCGCGGCCCAGGCGAACCAGTTGCGACTGCGCCAGGTGGAAGCCGTCCATCGGCACCAGGCAGGCGGCCGACCCGATCTCGGCGACGATCCGTTCCGCCAGGGTGGACTTCCCGGCGCCCGGTGCACCGGCGATGCCGAGCAGTTGTCGCGGACCGGCCTCGGCGAGCACCGACGCCCGCGCCACCAACTCGTCGGTGGACAGCACCCGGGCCGGCGGCATCAGCCCAGAACCGGGTCGCTGATGGTGAACCGGGCCTGCACCGCCGCCTGCACGGTCTGCGGCTGCGGGTCCAACTCGAGCTCCGGCGGACCACCGCCCGTGCCACCAGCCCCGGCGAAGGCCGCACGGGCGAACATCGGCCGGTCGGCGGGGCCCGCGTCGGCAAGCTCGATCAACGAGGTGACCCGGGCGCCCAGCGCCTCCGCGTACTCCCGGGCCCGTAGCAGCGCGTCGCTGATCGCGGCGTGCCGGGCCGCACGATGGGCGGGGCTGTCCGGACGAAGCTCCCACCACGGGCCGGCCACCTCGACCTGGTCCTGGTCGGCGAGCCGGAGCATCAGCTCGCCCAGCGCTGTGAAGTCGGTGACGGTGACCGTGGTGGTGACACTGCCGTGCCAGGCGACCACCCGTTCACCCGAGCGCCGGGTCTCCGGCCGCACCCGCAGGTCGCCGGTCTCCCGCCGCGCCACCACCGGCCCGGAGCCGTCCAGCAGCACCCGGATCGCCGCGGCCCGCTCGGCCAACCGGGTCAGCGTCGCCTCCCGGTCCCGGTCGCGGGCTGTCGCGGTGACCGCGAACCGGGCCAGCTCGGGAGGCACCTCCCGGTACGCCTCACCGCGCACCTGCACCACCGGACCGTCCACCGCCATGCCCCTCAGCCTAGTCAGCGATGGGGCGACGCGCCGCGTAGGAAACAGTGTTCGCGTCGGCGCGCAGGGCGGTCAGGTAGCCGCCGGCCACCCCCAGCTCGCGCAACCAGGACACCTCTGCGACGTGGTCACCACCGGCCGGGAACTGCCTGTCGTCCGCGTCGAACCGCCGGTCGCGCAGCGCCACCCGGGAGGCCCTCGCCTCGTCGTAGCGTGCGGTGAGCGCCGGCGCGTCTTCGGCGCGCAGCGCGACGGTCAGGTCGTCCAGGAACGCGGTGACCTCGGCCAGCTCACGCAGCACCCGGTCCCGGTTGCCGAGCAGCATGTTGGCGGTACGGTCGGCAGGGGTTCCGGCGACCCGGGTGCCGTCGGAGAAGCTGCCGGCGGCGAGCGCGAGGATCGCGTCGCGCAGCGGTGCGCGTTGCACGGCGCCGGCCAGCGCGCCGGCGAGCAGGTGCGGCACGTGTGAGGCGAGCGCGGCGGCCGAGTCGTGCTCCGTGGCGGACATCGGCACCACCCGGGCCTCGAAGACCTCCACCAGCAGCTCGGCCAGCCAACGGAACGCGGTGGTGCCCGGGCCGGGTGCCGGACAGAGCACCCAGGCCGCGCCGGTGAGCAGGTCCGGGCGCGCGGCCGTCAGGCCGGCCCGGTCGGTGCCCGCCATCGGGTGGCCGGGCACGAACCGGTGCGTCAGCCCCTGCGCGGCGGCGAACGCCGCCACCTGCTCCTTGGTGCTACCGACGTCGGTGAGCACACAACGCTCGCCGGTCATCGCCGCCACCTCGACCAGCGTCGCCGGCAGGGTGGGCAACGGCCCGCAGAGGAAGACCACGTCCCGGTCGGTCACCGCCTCGACCAGGTGGTCCGGAGCGGGTACGCCCACCCGGCGAGTCTCCCGCCGGGTGGCCTCGTCCGGGTCCCACCCGACCACGTCGATGCCGGCCGCGGCCATCCGGAGCAGCACCGAGCCACCGATCAGACCGGTGCCGACGATCGCCGCCCGTACCCGCGCACCTGGCCTGTCCACCATGCTCGACCGCCCGGATCCGCGATCAGGTGAGGCGCGCCGCGACGCCGGCGATGTGTTCGTCGGACTCGGTCAGCGCGACCCGGACATGCTGCCCGGCCGTCGGGCCGTAGAAGACGCCGGCGGCGACCAGGATGCCGCGTCGGGCCAGCCAGTCGACGGTCTGCCAGCAGTCCTCACCCCTGGTCAGCCAGAGGTACAGGCCCGCCTCGGAGTGCTCGACGGTGAACCCGGCACCGGTGAACGCCGCGGTGAGCACCTCCCGCCGGGCCCGGTAACGCTCCCGCTGCTCCTCGGCGTGTCGCTCGTCTTCCAGCGCGGCCACCATTGCCGCCTGCACCGGCGCGGGCACGATCATGCCGGCATGCTTGCGGACCTTGAGCAGCTCGGCGACGAGCGCCGGGTCTCCGGCGACGAAGCCGGCGCGGTAGCCGGCGAGGTTGGACCGCTTGGAGAGCGAGTGCACGGCCAGCACCCCGGCGTAGCTACCCCCGCTGACCTGCGGAGACAGCACCGAAACCGGGTCGGCCGACCAGCCCAGGGGCAGGTAGCACTCGTCACTGGCGACCACCGCGCCACGTTCGCGGGCCCAGTCGACCACCTTGCGCAGGTGCGCCGCGGGCAGCACCCGGCCGGTCGGGTTGCCTGGCGAGTTGACCCAGACCAACCGGACCCGCGAGGTCGGCCCGACCGCTGTGAGCGAGTCGGTACGAACGACTGTGGCACCGGCCAGCCGGGCCCCGTCCTCGTAGGTGGGGTACGCGATCGACGGCACGACCACCACGTCACCCGGGCCGATGCCGAGCAGCGTGGGCAGCCAGGCCACCAACTCCTTCGAGCCGATGGTCGGCAGCACACCGAGACCGTCGACGCCAGCGCCGCAGGCTCGGGACACCCACGCCGCGATGGCGGCCCGCAACGCCGGGGTGCCGGCGGTCAGCGGGTAACCGGGAGCATCGGACGCGTCAGCCAACGCCCGCCGGATCACCTCGGGCACCGGGTCGACCGGCGTACCCATGGAGAGGTTGATCAGGCCCTCCGGATGCGCCGCGGCCAACGTGGCCGCGGCGTCCAGGGTGTCCCAGGTGAACTCGGGCAGCCGCGACGAGACCGGCGCGGGCCGGTTCAGTGGCCCTCGCCGCGCGGCGGCTGCGCGGCGACGAAGGTGGCGTCCTTCTCCACCTTGCCGACCTTCGAGGCGCCACCGGGCGAGCCCAGGTCCTCGAAGAACTCGTAGTTCGCGCCGGTGTAGTCCTTCCACTGCTCCGGGACGTCGTCCTCGTAGAAGATCGCCTCCACGGGGCAGACGGGCTCACAGGCACCACAGTCGACGCACTCGTCGGGGTGGATGTAGAGCATCCGATTGCCCTCGTAAATGCAGTCGACCGGGCACTCCTCGATGCATGCCTTGTCGAGCACATCTACGCACGGCTCGGCGATGATGTAGGTCACCGGTCTTCTCCTCCGCAAGACTCGCCGCGATCTCCCGCGACGCTAAGAGCCTAGTATCTCGCCGGGGAGGGGGTCGATCGTGCTCCGACAGCAGGATGTGGGACACCGGATCGTGGTCCGCCGGATTGTGGGGATTCGCGAGGGCCGCCCACTATTTTCCGATGCCCTCGGCGAGCTGGTCGAGCTGAGCGAGACTCATCTCACTCTGGCCACCGCCCACGGGCCGCTCCGGGTCCCGGTGGCGCAGGTCCACCGCGCCAAGCGCGTTCCGCCGACCCGGCGGCCGACCGCCGCGGCGGTCGTGGCGCTGGAGCGGGCCGCCGATGAGGCCTGGCCGGCGCCGACCCGGGGCCTACTCGGTGACTGGCTGCTCCGGTCGGCCGAGGGCTGGACCGGGCGCGCCAACTCGGCGCTGCCGATCGGCGACCCGGACCGACCACTGGCCGCCGCTGTCGACGCGGTGGAGCGCTGGTACGCGGACCTGGGGCAACCCGCGTTGATCAACACGCCGCTGCCGCTCGCCGCACCGGTCGGCGCCGAGCTGGACGCCCGTGGCTGGGGCACCCGTCCGCCGACGCTGGTGCAGACCGCGCCGCTGCCCCTACCGGCGTCGACGCCCGCCAGCGGCCAGGCCGACGGGTGGGGCAGCGCTGTCGTCGAGCTGGCCACCGCGCCGAGCGACGAGTGGCTGGCCATCGCCGCCGGCCGTAAGGGCGGCCTGCCGGACGCCGCCCGGCACGTCCTCACCGCCGTGGACCAGGTCCGCTTCGCCCACGTGTACGCCGACAACGCCCTGGTGGCCATCGGCCGTGGCACTGTGACCGGCCAGGGTCGCTGGTTGGGCCTCAGCCTGATCGAGGTCCTGCCTGCGGCCCGTCGCCATGGGTTGGCCCGCCGCGTGATCCACGAGCTGGCCAACTGGGGGGTGGCGGGCGGCGCGACGCACGCGTTCCTCCAGGTCGAGCAGCGCAACGCGGCGGCTGTCGCGCTCTACCAGCGACTCGGCCTCGTCACCCACCACACCTACCTGACCCGGGTAGCCCCGAACACAGCTTGATCCACTCGGCTTTCAGGAAGTCGCGGCATCCGGACGCCCGGGACCCCCCGACTTCAAGGAAGCCGAGTCGATCAAGAGCGGTGGTCAGCGGCGGACGACTCGGCGGGGCTTGGCGGCCTTGACCTCGGCGTACCGCTTGAGCTGCTGAGAGCGGTAGTCACGGCCGAGCGCGGTGAGCACCAGATAGCCGATCAGCAACCCGGCACCGGTGGCGAGCAGGTAGAGCCAGATCTGGGCGAAGAACGTCGCCGCGCCACCAGCGAACGGGTTGTCACCTACCAGCAGCGGCCCGACCAGCACTGTCAGCAGCAGCGCCACCGGCACCACGAGGGCCATGTCGGCGGACCAGCCCGCCAGCGGCCGGCGTCGGCCCCAGCGGAAGGCGACCACGGCGAGGATCAGGCCGATCACCGTGAACATCGTCAGCGACACCCGGTCGGCGGCGGTGTCGTCACCGTCGAAACCGAACCGGGTGATCAGTCGGGCGACCACGTTGACCGCGAACAGCGCCGCTACGAGCACCCCGAGGTCACGCCACCGCTTGTCCATCGCCGGACCCTCCTGCCGTACGCCCGTCGCGGGCTCGCATCCCTGGCAGGAATATCTACCACCCTTACCTGGGAGCCGTCATCACCCCGGCAGCAACCAGAACCAGCCCGGCGTCAGCCGTCCAGCATGGCCGGCTGCGGGGCGAGAATCTGCCGGAAGCCCATCACCGCGAAGGTCATCGCGCCGGCCACGATCATGGCCAGCCCGACCCAGTTGTCGCCGGCCAGCAACAGGTCCCCCTCGTTGGTCCGGATGGCGGCGACCGCCATCAGCGCGAACCACGGCACCGCCGGCAGCGCCACCGCCCAGCGACGGCCCACCGCCTCGTACGCGAACCAGCTCAGCAGGATGTTGGCGCCGATGGCGAGGAGCACCGACACGCCGACCAGTTGCCCGCCGACGCGGAGCGTGGCGAGCAACAGCTCCAGTACGCCGGTCAGCACACCGGCGAGGACCACGACGATCCCACCGACCAGCCGGACGCCCAGGTCCAGCAGTCGCGGCGGCGGCCCCGCCGGGGGCGGGGCTTCCTGGTCTTCCACGACCGTCATCGGTGCGGCCGGCACTGTCACCGGAGACCCGCCGCCGCGACCGGGGACCGGTCCGGGGCGGTCTCCGCGGGCAGGCCGGCGAAGAGGTCGTCCTCCCAGCCGTACGGCCCGGTGCCCGGACCCTTCGCACCGACCGCGAGGGTGAAGAACTCCACGCCCATGAACTCGCCACCGAAGTTGCCGGCGATCGAGTAGAGCCACGAGTTGGCCGGGATCTGGGTGGCGTGCGCCCGCATCGCGGCCTCCTTGGCAGTGTGCTGGTCGGTGCCGTCGATCCGGGCGGCGATCTGGGCGTCCGGGGTGCCGAAGGGCAGGTCGGCGATGTCCTCGATGCCGCCGAACGGGTTGTCGGACGACTCGGCGAAATGCGTCATGCCGGCCTCCAGGACGCTGAGCGGCATGGCCGTCCAGTAGACCTTGAGCGGGGCGCAGCCCTCGGCGGCGGCCAACTCGACGGCGCGCATGGCCACCCGGTGCGCCTGGATGTGGTCCGGGTGGCCGTAGAAGCCGTTCGGGTCGTACGTGACGAGCACCTGCGGGCGTACCTCTCGCATGATCTCCACGAGGTGCCCGGCGGCCTCGTCGAGGTCGGCCTGCCAGAAAGCCCTGGGGTGCTCGTTGGTCGCGAGCCCCATCATCCCGGAGTCACGGTAGCGGCCGGCGCCGCCGAGGAAGCGGTGGTCGCTGACGCCGAGCGCGGCGCACGCGGCGGCCAGCTCGGCCACGCGGTACCCGCCGAGCTGGTCGGCCTCGGCGGCGGCGAGCTGCGCCAGCGCGGGCACGTGGATCTCGCCCTCCTCGCCGAGTGTGCAGGTCACCAGCGTGACGTGCGCGCCGTCGGCGGCGTAGTGGGCCATCGTCGAGCCGGTGCCGATCGACTCGTCGTCGGGGTGCGCGTGGACCAGCAGCAGGCGGCGGTCGGGCAGCATCGTCACGACGGTCACTCTAACTGGCAGTTCGGCCCGGCCAACGCTGACGCGTCCGCCCAGGTCGGCCACATCACCCCCGCTCCCGCTCTACGATTTGGGCTGTGGACTTTCCGGAGCTGGCCGCCCGCACCCGCCGGTTCAGCCACGGCGCGCCACGCGCTGTCTCGGTGGCTGAGGACGGTTCCCGGGTGATCTTCCTGCGCTCCGCCGGCCCCGAGGACCCGGCGGATGCGCTCTGGTTGCTGGACGTGGGCACCGGCGAGGAGCGGCTGGTCGCCGATCCGGCGACCCTGCTGGGCGAAGGCGGGGATGTCCGCTCCCTCTCCCCCGGCGAACGCGCGCTACGCGAGCGACTGCGGCTCAGCGCCGCCGGCATCGGCTCGTACGCGTTGGACGCGGCCGGTCGGGTTGCGGTGTTCGCGCTGGCCGGGCGGTTGTTCCGAGCCGATCTGGTGCACGGCGACGTGGTGGAGGTGGCGGCCGTCGGCCCGGTGCTGGACCCACGTCCCGACCCGACCGGGCAGCGGTTGGCGTACGTGACGGACGCGGCCGAGGGCGTGCGCCGGGGTGAACTGCGGGTGATCGACCCGGACGGCACCGACACCCTGCTGGCCGGCGAGGACGCCGGGGTGAGTTGGGGGTTGGCCGAGCACATCGCGGCGGAGGAGTTCGGCCGGTACCGGGGGTACTGGTGGGCGCCCGACGGTCGCTCGGTGCTCGCCGCCCGGGTCGACGAGTCCCGCCTGGAGCGGTGGCACCTGCACGACCCGGCCGAGCCGGCGAGCCCCCCGACCGCCGTCGCGTACCCCCGGGCCGGTGGCCCGAACGCCGAGGTCAGCCTGCACCTGCTGGACCTGGACGACGGCTGGGTCGACGTGCACTGGGACCGGGAGACCTACCCGTACCTGACCGGGGTCAGCTGGGGTGAGGGCAGTCCGTTGATCACCGTGCTGCGCCGCTCGCAGCAGCACGGGCTGGTGCTGGCGGTGGACCCGCGCACCGGTGAGACGCAGGTGCACGCCGAGCTGGCCGATCCCCGCTGGGTCGAGCCGATCGCCGGCACCCCCACGCACCTGCCGGACGGCCGGGTGCTTGTCGGTGGGGAGTTGGCCCACGACGGGTACGACGCCCGGTGCCTCTTCGCGGACGGCACCCTGCTCACCCCGCCGTCGCTGTACGTACGACGGGTGGTGGGTCGGCTGCCGGCCGCCGCCGGCCCGGCCGACCTGCTGGTGGAGGCGAGCGACGGCGAGCCGAGCGAGCGGCACCTGTTCCGGGTCCGCACCACCATCGGCGGTGGGGTGGACGCCCGCCGCCTCACCACCGACTCCGGCTGGTACACGGCCGCCGTGGGTGGGGACGTGCTGGCCGTCGGCGTCGCGTCGCTGGACCACGCCGGGGTCCGCTGGACTGTCCGCCGCGGCGATCAGGAGATCGCCGAACTGCGCTCGTTCGCCGCCGCCCCGCCGTACTCCCCCCTGCCGCTGCTGGAACGGGTGACCGATCGGCGGCTGCCGGCAGCGGTGCTCTACCCGGACAACCACGTGACCGGCCGGCGGCTGCCGGTGCTGCTGGACATCTACGGCGGCCCGGGGCACCAGGAGGTGGTGGCGGCGCGGGCCGCGTGGTTGGAGCGGCAGTGGTGGGCCGACGCCGGGTTCGCGGTGGTCACGATCGACAACCGGGGTACGCCGGGAGTGGCGCCGTCGTTCGAGAAGGCGATCCACCGGCGGGTCGCCGACGTGATCCTGACCGACCAGATCGACGCGCTCACCGCGCTCGCCGGCAAGCACCCGGACCTGGACCTGGGGCGGGTCGGGGTGCGCGGTTGGTCGTTCGGCGGGTGGCTGGCCGGCTTGGCGGTGCTGCGCCACCCGGAGCTGTTCCGCTGCGGGATCGCGGGCGCCCCGGTGACCGACTGGGCGCTGTACGACACCGCGTACACCGAGCGTTATCTGGGGTTGCCGGAAGACGGCCAGGACATCTACGCGCACCACTCGCTCGTCGAGTTGGCCGCCGAGCCGGTCACCAGCCCGGACCAGGCCCGCCCGTTGCTGCTGGTGCACGGCATGGCCGACGACAACGTGGTGGCCGCGCACACGCTCAGGCTCTCGGCTGCCCTGCTGAGCACCGGCCGACCGCACGCCGTGCTGCCGCTGACCGGGGCCACCCATCTGGCCGCGAACGGCACCGCCGAGCGGCTGCTCCCCCTGGAACTGGACTTCCTCCGCACCCACCTGCTGTGAGCAGCATCGACAAGTGCTTTTCGGCACCCAAGCACCTGCCAACAGAGCTTGTCAATCGAGGACTGGCGTCGAACGCCCATCCTCCACGGCGCACGCATCTTGGCTGATCCTCCGGCGACGCCGGGGCCGTGAATCTTGGACACTTTCCGTCAGCACGGAACGGAAACTGTCCAAGATCTCCTCTTGCACACAGCGGCACGTGATGGTGATCTTGGCGAATACGTCGCCGCGGCCTCCGAGGTGACCGCCGTCGCCGGTTCTTAGGGGCGTACGTCGTAGTGGGTCCGGGCTTCGAAGACGCGGTCCATGTGCGTCTCCGCCCAGTTCTTGATCGCGATCATGACCGGGAACAGCTCGTGGCCGAGCGGGGTGAGCTCGTAGTCGACGCGGACCGGCACCGAGGCGGTGACAGTGCGGGTGACCAGGCCGTCGCGCTCCAGGGTGCGCAGGGTCTGGGTGAGCATCTTCTGGCTGACGCCGGCGATGCGCTGGGCGAGTTCGCCGTGCCGCTGCGGGCCGTTGACGAGCGCTGGGATCACCAGGGCGACCCACTTGTCGGTGAGCCTGCTCAGCAGCTCACGTGTCGGGCACTGCTCCAGGAACGCGTCGTAGTCGCGTTTGGCCTGTTCGCGGCGTTGCGCTGCGGTCGACGTCGCCATTCTCTTGCCTCCTTGGTGCCCTAGGCACTTTAAGGTACCTACTTTCTCACAGTGCCTGTGATTCGTACGGTCGTGGTGATCACGAAATCCCACGAAGGAGACGGCGATGCGCGCAGTCAGCTACGCAGAGTTCGGAGGGCCGGAGGTCCTGCACGTGGCCGAGGTGCCGGTGCCCGAGCCGGGGCCCGGGCAGGTGCGGGTGCGGGTCGCGGCGTCGGTTGTCCATCCGGTTGATCTGATGGTCCGCTCCGGTCGGTTCCCGGCTCCGCTGCCGACCGGTCTGCCGTACACGCCCGGTTGGGACGTTGCCGGCAGCGTCGACGCGGTCGGCACGTCGGTCGACGAGTTCACGATCGGCGACGAGGTCATCGGCTTCTCGCCCTGGCTGCAGACCACTGTCGGCGCCCACGCCGAGTACGTGGTCCTCGACGCCGCCTGGCTGACCTCCGCGCCCGCCGGCGTCCCCGCCATCGAGGCGGCGACCCTGCCGACCAATGGCCTCGCCGCCGCCCAGGCACTCGACCTGCTCGCGCTCCCGGCAGGTTCGACGGTGCTCGTCACCGGCGCCGCCGGGCAGGTCGGTGGGTTCGTTCTGGCGCTGGCCCGGGCGGCCGGCCTGCACGCCACCGGACTGGCCGGGACCGACGACAGCGAGTTCGTCGAGTCGCTGGGCGCGGCGTTCCTGTCGCGCGACGACGATCCGACGGGGACGTTCGACGCGGTCGTCGACCTGGCGGTGATCGGCTCCTCGCTGCTGGACCTCGTTCGGGACGGCGGCGGCTACGTGGCCGCGTCACCCCCGCTTCGCCCGGAGCCGGTGCGCGGGATCCGGTCCGTCGCGCTGGAGGTGCTACCGGACGGAACCCGGCTGGGCGAACTGGTCAAACTCGTCACCAGCGGCGACATCCCGCTCCGGGTCGCCGACGTGTACCCCTTCGCCGACGCGGCGAGCGCCCACGAGCGGCTGGCCCAGGGCGGCGTGCGCGGCGGCGTGGTGATCGTTCCCTGATCCGTGCCTCTCGCATCTCACGCCGGTTGAGATCGCATGGTGGGCGTCGTGGACAGACTCACGGGACGGTACGGATAACCGCACCCGTACCGTGCGGGCCACCCGGATGTCCGTGCCCCCGCCAGCGCCGAGGCTGGAACGCATGGACAACGTGGTGGAACTCGACGGGGTGACCCGCAGCTACGGCTCGCGCCGCCGGCCGGTCGCCGCTCTTCGCACCGTCTCACTAACGGTGGCGGCCGGCACGTTCGTGGCGGTGATGGGCGCTACCGGATCGGGCAAGAGCACGCTGTTGCAGTGCGCGGCCGGGCTGGACCGGCCGACGTCAGGCCGGGTGCGGCTGGTTGGCCGGGACGTCACGCGGATGCGCGAAGGCGCCCTGACCCGGCTGCGCCGCGACCGGGTGGGTTTCGTCTTCCAGTCGTACAACCTGCTGTCCGAGCTGACGGTGCGGCAGAACGTGCTGCTGCCCCGTCGGTTGGGTGGCCCGCGTCCGCGTCCGCTCGACGAGGTGCTGGCCGAGGTCGGGCTGTCCGGGCTTGCTGGCCGGTCGGTCGGTGAGTTGTCCGGTGGCCAGCGTCAGCGGGTCGCCATTGCCCGTGCGTTGGCTGGCCGTCCCGCCGTGGTGTTCGCGGATGAGCCCACCGGGGCGTTGGACCCGACCACCGGTGGGCAGGTTCTGCAGTTGTTTCGCAACGGGGTGGACCGGGCCGGGGTGACTGTGGTGATGGTCACCCACGACCCGATGGCAGCGGCGTGGAGCGACAGGCTCATCCTGCTGCGCGACGGCGAGGTGGTGGCGGACGGCCCGACGCCCGATCCGACGAGCATCGCGCAGCGGCTGGCCGCCACCGTGTCTGACCCGATGGTGGCCCGGTGAACGCGGGGCTGACCAGGCAGGCGTTGCGCAAGCAGCCGTGGGCCTTCGCTGGACCGTTCGTCACGCAGTGCCTGGCCGCCGCGCTGGTGTCCGGAGCGCTCGGCGCCAGTTCCTCGATATCCGACGCGCGGTTGGACCCGGCCGCGCGGCAGGCGCTGACCGAGAGCGGGATCCCCGAGATGGCGGTGCTGTTCGTGGTGGTGTCGGTGTACCTGACCGCGTTGATCGTCGGGTTGACCATGACGTCGTCGATCGCCCGGCAGGGTCGGGACATCGCGCTGGTGCGGGCGATCGGTGCCACTCCCGCGCTGGTGCGCCGCGCGGTGGCTGTCCAGGCCGCTGCGGTGGCAGTGCCGGCGACAGTGCTCGGGGTGCCGCTCGGCGCCCTGCTCGCCCACACCTGGTTGGCGGGGCTCACCGGGCACGGGGTGATTCCGCCCGGCGTGACGTTCCACAGTTCGGCCGCGGCGTTGCCCGCCGCGTTGGGCATCACCGTCGGGGCGTCGCTGGTTGGTGCGCTGGTCGCGGCGGTGCGCCCGGCGCGAGTACGCCCCGCCGCCGCACTGACCGAGACGGCCGTCGCGCGGCGTCAGGTCAGCTTCGTGCGTACCGCGATCGGGGTGGTACTGGTGGCTGGCGGCGTTGTGCTGTCGATCCTGATCGCGAAGGGCGACCCGGCCAAGGCCGACGGGTCGAGCTTCTTCACGATGCTGGCGATGTGCGTCGGGGCCGGCTTCCTCGGCCCGGTCCTGCTGCGGCTGGTCGCACCGCTGGCGCGACTGTTCGGGGGCACCGGAGCGCTGGCCGCGGACAACCTCGCGGTGCGATCCAAGGCGCTGTCCGGCGCCCTGGTGCCGCTGGTTCTGGCGATCGCGTTCGCCATGGTGAAGGTGGTCACGCACACCACGTCCATACATGTGCGCGCAGTGCCCGACCCACCGGCGCAGGTGTGGACGGAGTACTCCGGCACTGCCGTCTACGTGGCCTTCGCTGCGGTAGCCGCTGTGAACACGCTGGTGACCGTGTTGTTGGCCCGGCGCCGGGAACTTGCGGTGACCCGGCTGGTCGGCGCGAGCAGGATGCGGGCGCTGGCCGTGGTCGTCTGCGAAGCCCTGACGGTGACGGTGACAGCGATGGCGGTGGGTACGGTGGTCGCGATGGTCACAGTGGTGCCGATGCTGCACGGCATGCTGGGCACGTGGATGCCGTACCTGCCGAGCGGGCAGCTGATCGTCGGCCTGGCCGCGGTGATCGGTCTGGTCCTGTTGGGCACCGTGGTGCCGGCGGTGGTAGCGATGCGCCGCCCGGCAGTGGAGTCGCTGGTGGTGGACCCGTGAGATCGGTCGTCGGCACGGTCCTGCGTGCGCCGGTGGCCGCCCGTACCTGGCGTGAGGTCGGGTACGCGGTCACCGGCGCGGTACTGGCCGTGCCGACGTTCGCGCTCGCGCTGCTGGGGTTGGTGTTCTCCGCGTTGTCGCTGCTGACGATCGGGCTGCCGCTACTGACCGGTGTGCTGGTGCTGGCCCGGCTGACAGTCCGGTACTTCCGTGGGCCGGCCCGGCTCTTCCTCGGCTGGAGTTGGCCGAACCCGCCGCCCGTACGCCGCGGCGGGTCGGGCCCGGTGCGTTGGGCCGCCGCGGTGCTTACCGACGCCAGCGGTTGGAAGGCCCTCGCGTACTGCTTCGCCCGGCTGCCGCTGATGGCGGCGGCCGGCTACCTCGGCGGGGTCCTCATCGTCGGTGGGCTGCTAGGGATCACCTCTCCCGCCTGGATGCACCGGTTTCCGCAGGATCCGCCGTGGGGTGGTCCCTGGGGTCTGGCCGCGCAGGGGTTGGCGGCGCTGCTGGTGTTTCCGTGGTACTTCCGGCTCATCGTGTGGCTGGACCGGCGGTTGGTGGGGGCGCTGTTGGAGCCGGGCCCGGAGCGAGCCCGGATAGCGGCGCTGGAGGCCAGCCGGGCCGCGTTGCGGGCGGACGCGGCGGCGCTGCTGCGGCGGGTGGAGCGGGACCTGCACGACGGCACGCAGGCCCGGCTGGTCGCGCTGGGCGTGGCGCTGTCGCGCATCGAGCGGCGAGCCGGCGAACCGGAGCTGCGGACTATGGTGGCGCAGGCCCAGGGCGCGGTGGTGGAGGCGCTTACCGAGCTGCGGGACATCGTGCGGGGGATTCACCCGCCCGCGCTGGACGCCGGCCTGAGCACCGCTATCGAGACGCTGGCCGCGCGCAGCGCGGTGCCCGTCGACGTACACGTGGACCTGCCCCGGCGGCCAACGCCCGACATGGAGTCCGCGCTCTATTTCAGCGCCGCCGAACTGCTCACCAACGTGGCGAAGCACGCCGGATCCAGCCGGATCCGGCTGGACCTTCGGGCGCTGGGTGGCGTGCTCCGCCTGACCGTCACCGACGACGGGCGCGGCGGGGCAGTGCCGGGGAGCAAGGGTACGGGTCTGGCGGGGCTGGCCCGGCGGGCCGAGTCGCTGGACGGCGCGCTGCGGGTGGACAGCCCGCCCGGCGGGCCGACGACTATCACAGTGGAGTTGCCGTGCGAGTGGTGATCGCCGAGGACAACCCGTTACTGCGCGACGGGATCAGATTGTTGCTGACGGATCACGGCATCTCCGTGGTGTCGACCGTGGACAACGGAGACGACCTGCTGGCGGCGATCGGCGAGCATCGGCCGGACGCGGCGGTGGTCGACGTGCGGATGCCACCGACCTTCACCGACGAAGGCCTGCGGGCGGCACTGGCGATCCGGGCGGCGTACCCGGAGATCAGCGTGCTGGTCTTCTCACAGTGGGTGGAGACCCGGTACGCGCGACAACTGATCGCCGAGCACCCCGGGCGGGTCGGGTACCTGTTGAAGGACCGCATCGTCAGCACCGACGACTTCGTCGACGCGCTGCGCAGGGTGGCCGACGGCGGGACAGCACTGGACCCGGAGGTGGTGCGGCAGTTGCTGGCGGCCCCGGCGGTGGACGCGGGCGTCGCTCGCCTCAGCGAGCGGGAACGAGAGGTCCTGGGGATGCTGGCCGAGGGCCGGTCCAACGCTGCCATCTGCGAGTCGCTGCACCTCGCCCCGCGCAGCGTGGAGAAGCACGTGACAGCCATCTTCACCAAGCTGGACCTACCCCAGGCGCGGACCGACCATCGGCGAGTGCTCGCCGTGCTGCGCTACCTGAACGCGGCGCGCTGAGGCGCTCCAGCGGTTTGTCGACTCACAGCACCCCGAGGCCGATGGCGAGCTGCGTGATCGTCGGTGGGGCACCCGGGTCGCGGGCGACCTGGGCGACCACGTCCCGCACGGCTGGCCGGTCGCGGATCTCAGCGGGCGCCATGCGCTCGGCCCGCAACAGGACCCGCGCCGCGTTGGCGAGGTCATCCGTGTGGAGGTATGCGCGCGCCGCATCGATCAGGTGCGCAGCGCGGTGCTCGACCGGCAGCCACCGCCACCCGTCCCGCCCGATCGCCTTCTCGTGGCGGGCGACCGCCTGTGGCCCGTCGCCCAGTTCCACGGCGGCAGCGACCCATACCAGTTCGACGGCAGTCGGCCCGAACGCCGTCCGGTAATGGTCGTGACCGTCGCCCACCTGAGCGGCCAACTCGGCGGCCTCGTCCAACAGCTCACCGAACATCCGATCATCACCGGCCCTGGCCGCGATCAGCGCGGCCTGCACGAGCAGCGATCCCCGTAGCGACATCTCCTCCGGCGTGCGCGAAGCGATCTGGGAAGCGGCGGCGAGCATCACCGGCCCGGCACGAGCCGATGCCCGCAACACCTGGCCAAGCTGCACCGCCGCGCAGGCCAACAAGACCCGGTCACCAGCGGCGGCGGACATCGCCCGATCAGCCGCCAACCAGGCGAGGCTCCCCTCGTCCAGCTTGACCAGGAGCGCCGCCGTCACCCGATACGCCTCGACCACCGCCGCCCGTCCGGCCTCCGGGTCCTGCGCGTGGGCGCGATGCACCTCGGTCACCACAGTGGGCAGCAGCTCGATCAGACGCGGGTACCGGGCGTGCTGGAAGGTCATCCATGCATGACGCACCTCCCGAGCCAACCGATCGGGCGACATCACGTCACGGTCCGCCAGACGACCAAAAGCCATTGGGTACGCCGACAGCGCCGCCCGAATCCGCGCGACGCCCTCGCGACGCTCGACAACCCCGGCGGGCTGGACATCACGGCCAAGCAGGGCTGCGGGATCGACCCGCAGCACCGCGGCGATCTCCCGGATGGTCGACACCCGCTCCAGGGAACGGACCCCACGCTCGACCTTGTCCACCCAGCTCTTTGACTTCCCCAACCGATCCGCGAACGACTGCTGCGACAACCTCCGCCGCACCCGCAGGTACGCGACCCGCCGGCCGATCGGCACCGGATCACGGCTCACCCCGCCACCGCCGATCCGGCACCGCCCGAGTCGTCTGCTGCACCGGTATCCGTTCGGCCTCGGCCTGCGCGAGCAACCGGCGTTTGGCTTCTTCCCGTTCGGCAGCGTCGATCTGCTCGCCCGTGTACGACGTGCCGGCGTCGTCCTTGCCGCTCATTCCCACCTCCGCTGGCAGGGGCAGGTGGTCTCGCTTTGGCGACCTGTTCGTACTGATCCCGCCCTCACTCAGCATCTGGTGAACGGTGAGTGACAGAAAGCTAGCGGGTGTCCGCTGGTCGCGCGTGCCGTCCGCTATCGGGCCACGGGCCGGTACGCCTCGTAGACCTCACGGAACGCGGCCGCTTCCGCCGTCCCGGTGCCCTCGACCTTTCGGAGCACTTCCCGCGCCCGCCACCAGTTCGAGGACACCACTCGCCCCGAGCGGACCGCATCGGCGGCGACGACACTCGCCTCATCCGGCTGGTCGCCGGCCACCAGTGCCATCGCGAGATCCAGACGGGCGGAAGCGGAGCGCCGTGGCCGCTCCCCACCATCGCCGCGCGGGTCCAATTCCGCCAAGGCAGTCCGGGCCATCAGCTCGGCGGCCGGGTCGCCCACCCACGACAGCGTGGTCGCCGTGTACGCCAACGCCTTCGTCGGGTCGTACCGGTAGTGGTGCTCGGCCCGCTCGGGCACCGGCAAGTTCGCTGTCAACAGTTCCAGACGATCCAGCGCATCACGCGTCCGCCGCACATCACCCAAGCGCGCCCACACCCGCGCTTCCTGGGCGGTCGCCTGGATGTACGCGGAACTACCCTGAGGCGCGACCCGCTGCGCCTGCCGCGAGAGGTTCATCGCCCGCCGGCAGTCACCCCGGGTGAGCCAGTCCCACGCCTGCGTCTCCAGACACCACGCCTGGATCTCCGGATGCTCCGCATGCTCGGCAAGAGCCATGGCCGTACGCAGATGAGCGCCTGCGGCGGGCTGTTGCAGCAGATCGATGTGCACCGTCGCCCTCAGCACCGTCAGCCAGCCACCGGCAATGACGAGCCGCCGCCGCTGCGCCAAAGTGCCACGCCCATCGAGCAGCCGTTCCACATATGCCAACTGCCGACGCACCCTCGGAAGTAGCTCGACCGGCCGCGAGAGCGCGTACGCGCTCGCCAGGTCGTCTACTCCGGCCTCGATCCGCACGAGCGTCTCGGCGCTGACATCGCTGGCCCGTACCCGAGCCAGCAGCTCACCGGCCTCGGCGTCGTGGTCGACGGGCTGGTCCACCAGACGGACGAGCGCCCCGTCGGCTCGCAACACTTCGTCGAGGTGCCGAGCCGTGTCAGGGGTGGGGGCCTTCGCCCCGGTCTCCAGATCGTGCAGGTGGCTCTTGCCCCGATGAGCGAGCTGACCAAGCGCCCGCAGAGACAGTCCTTTGCTGGTCCGCAGTGCGCGAAGTTGGGCACCGAAGCGTGGATCGACCTGCGACACGAGGGGCCCCTAATCGACGGCAGGACAGCTCAGAGAGGATCGGCGAACTACTGCTACGGACAGTGCGTCGAGCAAACACGGCATCATGCTGATTGGACGCTCCCGTTGTCGTCGCCGCAAGGACATCTGCGTGGCCTCTGATCACTCACTGCACCGGCGTGACAGCTTCTGGAGCTGACATTTCGGGATGCGTCCACGGCCAAGGCGACACTCGACAACTACAACACCTCGCCCGAGTAGAAGTTTCGCCGACTGATCCGCAGTTGGCTTTGCGGATGGCGTAGTACGGATTCGCCCTCAACAGGCTATTACGTCGGCTCAAGATCACATCGGCGCGAGGAACTGGTTGGTGGCTTCGATGAGCAGGCTGCGAGTGCCAGGTTCGGAGCCGCTGTGGCCTGCGTCCTCCACGATGTGGAACTTTGCCTCAGGCCAGACCCGATGCAGGTCCCAGGCCTGGTTCGGCGGCGTCTTGATGTCGTAACGGCCGTTCACGATGACAGTCGGGATGTGTCGAATGCGGTCGACGCCCGCCAGGAGACCTTCCGGCGGGAGGAAGCCGCCGTTGCTGATGTAGTGGTGTGTGATGCGGGCGAACGCCAGCAGGCTGCTGTCGTCGATGACGGGCGGCGTCATCGGCAGCAGGGTGTTGGCCGAGAGCTCCCAGCTCATCCAGGCGCGGGCCGCCGGGCCGTGGACCGCGGGGTCGGGGTCGGAAATGCGGCGGCCATAGGCGCCGACAAGGTCGTCCTGTTCCGTCACGGGGATCGCGGCACAAAAGGCCGCCCACTCGGCGGGAAAAAGGTGCGCCGCGCCCGCCGGGGTGAACGACCAGGCCTCGTCCGACCTGCGAACCAGCCACACGCCACGGAGCACGAGTTCGGTGACCCGCTCGGGATGGGCCTGGGCGTAGGCCAGGCCGAGGGTGCTGCCCCAACTGCCGCCGAGGACGAGCCATCGCTCGATCCCCAGGTGCTCGCGTAGCCGTTCGATGTCCGCCACCAGGTGCGGGGTGGTGTTGTGTTCCAGTGACGTCTTCGGGTCGCCCGCGAAGGGCCGGCTACGACCGCAGTTTCGCTGGTCGAACAGCACGACCCGGTAACCGGACGGGTCGAAGTACCGCCGATTGTCCGGAAGCAGGCCACCGCCGGGACCGCCGTGCAGGAACACCGCGGGTTTGCCGTCGGGATTTCCGCACAGTTCCCAGTAGAGCTCATTGCCGTGGCCGACGTCGAGCATCCCGGAGTCGTACGGCTCGACGGGCGGATACCAGTCCATCATTCAACCCCCGCGGTCCCGTCATCGCCTGACACCCCCGAATCCACGCTCGGCCCGTTCCGGCACCGGCACGTTGGTCCGCGCCTGACCAACAGGTGCCCGAACGAGCTGAGTCAGTCGCCGACTCTCGGGGTCCCCCACGTGGACAGGCAGAACGGATGCCCGGCCGGGTCGGCGTAGACGAAGCAGTGGTCCGCGTTGGGCTGATGCTCGAATCGGGTAGCGCCGGCCGCCAGCACACGCGCTCCGGTCGCCTCCAGGTCGTCGACGAGGAACTCGAGGTGCATCTGCATCCCCATCTCGCCGTCCGGCCAGGTGGGCGCCCGGTAGTCGGCGACCTGCTGGAACCCGATGTCACCGTTCGGCCCTTCTACAAGCGCCCAGGACTCGTCACCCTTCGCCACCCCGCCGGTGATCTCGGCGTAGAACCGCGCGAGTGCGATTGCGTCGGGCGCATTGACAGTCGTCAAGCTGAGCCTGATCAGGTCCGTCATCGAACGATCTCCATCTGCTGGTATGCCGGCGTGAGCTCTTCCCAGCGTTCCTCCCATCCGCGCGCTCTGACATCGGAGCTCCAGCCCTCCGGATGGACCGGGCCGTCGACCTCCAGCGACCGACCGAGATCGTCGAGGTGGACCCGCCAACCAGAGGCGTGGAACGGGAGATGCCCTATCGGCAGTCCGCGCTCCTCGACCACCAGCCGGGTCTTGGAGCCCTCGTCGGTCAGCCACGCCTCGATCTGCCCCTCGTCGTCCGTACCCGGCTTCGTCGTCAGCAGCAGGTGGTGGGGCGCATCGCACACCTCGATGCGCGCCGGACCGGTCCAGCTGCTCGTGAAGACGGCCTGGATCGTGCTGCCGACCCGCATGTCGCCATCGACCCGGGCCATCCAGCGGGCCAGCCGCTCGGGTGTCGTACACGCCTGCCAGAGGTCGCCGATGTCCGTGTCGTAGAGGTTCTCGACCCGGACTGCTCCGCGGGTCTCGTCGAGCGTTCGCATCGTCGCGATCGTGGTCATCGTTGCGCCTTCTTTCCTCGTGCGATCTCGGTGTGAAGAGCGTCGAGCCGGTTCTCCCAGAGTCGGCGGTACTCCCCCAGCCACTCGTCGACCTCGACGAGCGCCTCCGGGCGGAGTGTGTAGATCCGGCGCTGCGCGTCCTGGCGTACGTCGACAAGCCCGGCTTCCCGCAGCACGCGGAGATGCCGGGACACGCCCGGGCGAGCGATCGGGAGAGCCTCGGCCAGCTCTCCTGCACTCGCCGGGCGGTCGCGGAGAATATCGAGAACCGTGCGCCGGCTCTCGTCTGCCAGCGCGTGCAACACGGCGTCCATGACCACGAATGTAACCGCGCGGGTACGTACCCACAAGGTTACGTTCGATCTGGGGGGTGCGAGTTCTGCCCGGTGCTCACTGCACGCCGTGCTGAAGTCGCAGCGGATCGGCAGGAACAGAAGGGTCCCCTCCCGACGACGTTGTCGGAAGGGGACCCCTGAATGTGTGCGGTGTGAATTACGGCTTGACGTGCGCGTTCACGAACGACGGGTAGCCGAAGACGCTGGAGATGAAGATCCCGCCGGCCTTGGAACCGTGCACGTTGTAGGCCACGTCGACGTAGAACGGCACCACCGGCGCGTGCTCCTTCATGATCCGCTCGTCGAGCTTGGCCCACTCCGGGCCCTGTTCGGCCGGGGCCAGCGCGAGGATGCGGTCCATCTCGGCGTTGACCGCCGGGTCGTTGAAGTAGGACTGGTTGCTGTTGCCCTCGGCCTTGATGGTGCGACCGTCGTAGAGCACCGGCAGGATCGAGGCCCCGCTCGGCCAGTCCGCCGCCCAGTTACCGATGTACAGGTCCCAGGGGTTGTCCTTCTTCTTGATCTCGTCGAGCTTCGCGTCGTCCGAGATGTTCCGCAGCGTGATCTTGAAGCCGGCGCGCTCCAGGTTGGCCTTGAGCTGCGCGCCCTGCTGCTGCTCGGTGGAGTTGTCGGCGACACCGAGGACCAGCTCCGGCGTCTTGCCGCCGAGCAGCTCCTTGGCCTTGTCGACGTTGCCGTTGGGGCCGGCCGGGTACGCCTCGTACGCCTTGTAACCGATGGTGGCCGGCGGCATCAGCGTGGTCAGCGGCGCGGCGACGGTTTGGCCGCCGAGCGCCTTGATCATGCCCTCGCGGTCGACGGCGTAGTTGAGCGCCTGCCGGACCTTCAGGTCGGTGACCCGCTGGTTGTTGATGACGAGCTGGTTGGCACTCGGGGTCGGGGAGAGGATCGTCCGCGACTTGAGCGCGGCGTCCCCGGCGACCTTCGCGACCAGCGAGGCCGGCACGGTGTTGAAGGCGAGCGCGCTCTGGTCGGCGCCGTTGTCGGCGATCACCCGGTTGTTGGCGGCGTCCGCGGTCGGGCCGAAGGTCCACACGAACTGGTCCGGGTACTGGTGCCGGACGGCGTCGGTCTTCGGGTCCCAGTTGGGGTTGCGGTCCAGGGTGATCGACACGCCGACCTGGTTCTTGGCGATCTTGTACGGGCCGGACGAGAACGGTTGCTTGTCCAGGTCGACGCCGGTGTCCTTGTCGGCGGGCAGTGGCGCGGTGGTCGGCAGCGAGACCGCGAACGGCAGGTCACAGCGGGGCTTGGCGAACTCGAAGCGCAGCGTCTTCGCGTCCGGCGTGCTGAGGCCCGGCGGCAGCGACGTCTTGTTCTTCTTGAAGTCCCACTTGGTGTCGAACTGCGGGGTGTCGGCCAGCCACTCCTGGATGTAGGTCGGGCCACCGGAGAGGTCCGGGTCGAAGGACCGGGCGATGCCGTACGCGATCTCCTTGGAGGTGATCGGTCGGCCGTCCTCGAACTTCACCCCGTCCTTGACGGTGAATTCCCAGACCTTGCAGTCGTTGTTGACGTTCTTGCCCGGCGTCTCGGCCAGGTCACCCACCAGGACCAGGCCGCCCTTGCCGTCGTCCTTCCAGGTGGTCAGATAGCGGGCGAAGAGCGGGTTGGCCATCAGACCGGCGAACGAGTACGTCCGCTGCGGGTCGAGGTGGGAGATCGGCGACTCCCGGATGATGGTGAAGGTGCCGCCCTTCTGCGCCCCACTCACCTCGGCGGCCGGGCCCTGCGAGTCCTTGGGGTCGGTCGCGATGACCCCGGTCTGCTGCCGCTCGGTGTTCACGGTGGTGCCCTCGCCCGTGTTCTTCGAGCACGCACCCAATGCCACAACCAGAGCGATCGCGCCGCCTGCGGCAGCCACCACGCGTGGTCTCATGAAGTACCCCCTTCACCCATGTGCCGTGCGATTTCGTCGGGGCGAGAACCGCCGACGTCCCGAGGATCGTAAGGAAGAAAACCTTCGAGTTGTGTAACAGTTGTCGATAACTTCCGCCACAGCCCAGCAACCAGCCACACGCTGGACATCGACAGGTCAGCGCAGCCGCACCCGCGGGTCGATGGCCGCGTAGAGCAGGTCCACCAGCACGTTCGCCAACACCACGAAGACCGCGGCGATCAGCACGGTGGCCATGATGGTGGGCAGATCACCCGAGCGCACCGCGTCCACCGCCGTACGCCCCAAGCCCTGGATGCCGAAGGTCGTCTCGGTGATCACCGTGCCGCCCAGCGCCCCGCCCACATCCAGGCCGGCGATGGTCACCACCGGAGTGATCGCCGCACGCAGCGCGTGCCTTCCGTACACAGTGGGTTTGGCCAGGCCCTTGGCCCGCGCGGTCCGGACGAAGTCCTCCGACAGCGTCTCCAACATCTGCGCCCGGGACAACCGGGCGTAGATCGCCGAGAAGAGGAAGGCCAGCGCCACCCAGGCGAGCACCAGCCCACTGGCCCACTTCGCCGGATTGTCGAAGAGGGACGTGTAGCTGGGCACCGGCAACAGCCGCAGGTTGTAGACGAACACCAGCAGCAGCACCGCGCCCACGAAGTAGAGCTGCAACGAGGCCCCGGTCAGCGAGAAGCCGATCGCCAGGCGGTCCAGCCAGGTGCCCCGCCGCAACGCGGACACCATGCCGAGGCCGACCCCGAGCAGCAACCAGAGGATCGCCGCCGGGATCACGATGCTCAACGTCACCGGCAGCACCCGGGCGATGGTGTCCGAGACCGCCTCGTTGGTGACGTACGACCAGCCCAGGCAGGGCGCGTCGCACCGGCCGCCCTGGGCGCTGCCCAGGTCGCGTCCGGTCACGATGCCCTTCATGTAACCGGCGTACTGGCTGATCAGCGGGTCGTTCAGACCCAGGTCGTCGCGGACCCGCTCCAGCCGCTCGGGGTTGCAGTTCTTCGAGCAGATGCTGCTGACCGGGTCACGCGGCAGAGCGAAGAACATCAGGAAGGTCAACACGCTCACCGCGAACAGGGTCAGCGTGGCGGAGAACAGCCGCTTGATCAGAAACCGTGACATGAGTCCACCCCTACCGGGACGACTTCGGGTCGAGCGCGTCCCGCAACGCGTCGCCGAAGAGGTTGAAGGCGAACACCAGCGCGAAGATCGTGATGCCCGGGAAGAACACGTACGCCGGGTCGGTCTGGAGGAAGTCCAGACTGTCGTAGATCATCCGGCCGAAGCTCGGGGTCTCGTCGCTGAGACCGACACCGATGAACGACAGCGCGGCCTCGCTGGTGATGAACTGCGGCACCGCCAGGGAGAACGACACCAGGATCGGCGCCCAGATGTTGGGCAGCAGTTGCCGGAAGAGCATGTGCCCCAGCCCGGCCCCACTGGCCCTGGCCGCCTCCACGAACTCCCGCTCGCGCAGTGCGATCACCTGCCCGCGAACCAGCCGGGCAGTGCTGGTCCAGCCGAAGATGGCGAAGACGGCGATCAGCACGCCCACCCCGAAGGCGGACGACACCTGCCCCCGCTCACCGTAGAAGCGCAGCGTGATGGTCGGGGTGAGCGCCAGCGCAATGATCAGGAAGGGCATGGCCAGGGTCAGGTCGGTGATCCAGTTGATCACCGCGTCGAGCCAGCCGCCGAGGTAGCCGGCGAGCGCGCCCAGCACGACCCCGATCGTCGCGGTGATCAGCGCCGCCGCGAACGCGATGAACAGCGACGTCCGCAACCCGTAGATCAACCGGATGAAGATGTCCCGACCCAGGTTCGGCTCCAGACCGAACCAATGGTCCCCGGTGACACCGCCGGCGTAGCCCAGCGGCATGCCGAAACCATCCAGCAGGTTCTGGAACTGCTCCCGCGGCCCGATCCCGTAGGCCATCTCGATCAGCGGGGCGGCCAACCCCAACAACAGGAAGAACACCAGGAGTACGCCGCTGACCACTGCCGTCCGGTCGCGACGCAGTCGCATCCAGGCGAGCTGACCGGGTGAGCGGCCGACGACGCCCTTCGCGGCGGGCATGGTCGCGTCCGGGTCGGACTCGATCTCGGCCAGCGCCACACCCTCCACCGGGGACAGGCTCACGACGGCACCTCCTCGAAGATCGGAGCCGCCACCTCGGGGAAGTGACACGCCGTGGCCTGCCGACCACCGTCGCGCGGCACCAGCGCCGGCTCCTCGGTGGCGCAGATGTCCTGCGCCTTCCAGCAACGGGTACGGAACCGGCAGCCCGAGGGCGGGTCGAGCGGGGTCGGCACATCACCGGTCAGCCGGATCCGGCCCGCCGGGCCGAGCTGGGTGACGTCCGGGATCGCCGAGAGCAACGCCCGGGTGTACGGGTGCTGGGGTCGTTCGTAGATGTCCGCCCGGTCGCCGATCTCCACGATCCGACCCAGGTACATGACCGCGACCCGCTGGCTGAAGTGCCGGATCACCGCCAGGTCGTGCGCGATGAACACGAACGCCAGGCCCAGCTCCCGTTGCAGGTTGCGCAGCAGGTTGACCACCTGCGCCTGGATCGAGACGTCCAGCGCGGAGACCGGCTCGTCGGCGACGATCAGCTTGGGCCGAAGGGCCAGCGCGCGGGCGATGCCGATGCGCTGACGTTGACCGCCGGAGAACTCGTGCGGGTACCTGTTGTAGTGCTCCGGGTTCAACCCGACCAGCTCCAGCAACTCCTGCACCCGGGCCTTGATGCCACCCGGCGGCTTGATCCCGTTGACCTGTAGCGGCATCGCCACGATCCGGCCCACCGTGTGCCGAGGGTTCAGCGAGGCGTACGGGTCCTGGAAGATGATCTGAAGTTCCTGGCGCAGCGGGCGCAGCTCCCGGCGTCCGGCGTGCGTGATGTCCCGCCCGGCGAACTCGATGCTGCCGCTCGTCGGCTCCAGCAGCCGCACCAGCATCCGACCGGTGGTGGTCTTGCCGCAGCCCGACTCCCCCACCAGGCCGAGCGTCTCACCCGGGCGCACGTCGAAGTCGAGCCCGTCCACCGCCCGCACCAGACCGGTGGCGCGCAGCCCCTGGCGTACCGGGAAGTGCTTGGTCAGGCCGCGTACCCGCAGCAGTGGTTCATCGGTCATCGGGCCACCCCCACGGATGCGACGTCCTCGGCGTAGAACGCCGCGCGCTCCTCAGCGCTCAGGTGACAGGCGACCAGGTGGCCGTCGGCCCCGGCCGCTCGCAGCTCGGGCACCTCGGTGCGGGAGCGGCTGCCCGCGCGGTCCGCGTACCGGCAGCGGGGGTGGAACGCGCAGCCCGGCGGCAGGTTGATCAGGCTGGGCGGGTTGCCGGGAATGGGCAGCAGGTCCGCGTCCGCGTCGCCGTGCAGCGACGGCACGCTGGAGAGCAACCCCCAGGTGTACGGATGCTGCGGCGCTCGGAGCACCTGCTCGACGCTGCCCCGCTCGACGGCCCGCCCGCCGTACATGACCAGCACGTCGTCGGCGACCTGGCCGACCACGCCGAGGTCATGGGTGATCAGGATGATCGCGGAGTGGAACTCGGCCTGAAGGTCGGCGAGCAGGTCCAGGATCTGCGCCTGGACGGTGACGTCCAGCGCGGTGGTCGGCTCGTCGGCGATCAGCAGTGCCGGGTCGTTGACCAGGGACATCGCGATCATCGCCCGCTGGCGCATGCCGCCGGAGAACTCGTGCGGGTACTGGTCGAAGCGACGCGCCGGCTGCGGAATGCCGACCCGGTCCAGCATGTCGACCGCCCGCTGGCGGGCCTCGCGCCGGTTGGCCTTCGGGTGATGCACCCGGTACGCCTCGGCGATCTGCCGGCCCACCGTGTAGTACGGGTGCAGCGCCGACAGTGGATCCTGGAAGATCATCGCCATGTCCCGGCCGCGCAGCCGGCGTACCTCCTCATCTGGAAGGCCGACCACCTGCCGGCCACCCACCGAGATGTCCCCGGTGATGGTGGTCCGCTTGGGGTCGTGCAGGCCGAGGATGGCCAGCGAGGTGACGCTCTTGCCGGAGCCGGACTCACCGACGATGCCGAGGGTGCGGCCCCGCTCGACGGCGAACGACACCCCGTCGACCGCGCGCACCACGCCGTCCTCGGTGTCGAACCGAACCCGAAGATCATGCACCCGCAGGTAGGCGTCCTGGTCGGAGCGCTGCGCCGGCACGGCGGGACGGTCGTCCGGGTCCCCGGACGGCGAGGGTTCCGAGCTGTCCACGGCCACCTCCCTCAGTGACGAAGAGAACTTACAGCAAAGTCCCGAGGGTGAAAATAAGCTACAAAGCCGGCACGTGTCAGCGGGCCCGAGCGTAACGAGTCGGCATCGGCCCCGCACCCCCGTCACCTCGCCATCCACGGCTGTTCATGCCGTTACCGCACTTCAGGTGCGACCATGGCGAGAGCAACCAGCAGAGGATGCCCGTGGCACGAGGTGGAGGTGACGATGACCGCGGCGGTGTTCAACCACGAAGGCCCGTGGACCGAAGAGGAGTACCTCGCCCTCGGCGAGACGCAGCAACGCGTCGAACTCTTCGACGGGAGCCTCCACGTGACCCCAGCGCCCACCCCCCGACACCAGCGCATTTCCCGCAGACTCGGCAACATCCTCGAAGCAGCCTCCAAGGCCGCCGGCCTCGAACTACTGGAGGCGGTGAACGTCCGGCTCCGGCCCGGTCGGATACCGATCCCTGATCTCGTCGTCACCAACCCGATCGATCTCGACGAGCTCACCATCGAGGCGACCGACGTCCAACTGGTCTGCGAAATCATTTCGCCGAGCAACGCGTCCACGGACAAGGTGCTGAAGATGCACTACTACGCGGCTGCCGGCATCGGGTGGTACCTGCTGGTGGAGCAGGAGACCGGCACGCTACGCCTCTACCGACGTCAAGGCGGCCACTACGTCGAAGCGGCGACCGCAAAGCGCGGCGAGGCGTTGGAGTTGACGGAGCCGGTGCGGGCCACCATTCGGCCGGAGGAGTTGCTGGCCTGACGGGTGTCGGTCGGCTGGCCTACTGTCGGTCCATGACCGAGTTCGACGCGGCCACCGCCGCCGTCCAGGCCGCCCTCGACGCGGGCGCCCGGTACGCCGACGCCCGGGTGATGCACCGCCGCTACGAGTCGATGACCGCGCGCAACGGTGACGTGGAGGAGCTGACGCAGGACGAGAGCATCGGGCTGGGCGTCCGGGCGTTGGTCGGGGCGAGCTGGGGTTTCCACGCCGTACCCGATCTGTCGGACGCCGCCGCCCGCGACGCCGGCCGGCGCGCGACGCGGACCGCCATGGCGAGCGCGCGGGTGCCGGGCCCTTCGGTCGACCTGGCGCCTGTCGAGGCGGTCACCGCGAGCTGGGCCTCCGGCTGCCAGATCGACCCGCTCGGGGTTCCCCTGTCGGACAAGGGCGATCTGCTTGTCGACGCGACCCGCACGATGGCCGAGCACGGCGCGGACCTGGCCGAGGGCCTGTACCAGATCTGGGACACCGCGAAGTGGTTCGTCTCCAGCGAGGGTCACCGGATCGACCAGCGCATCCGCGAGTGCGGCGGCGGCATCTCGGCCACCTCGATCGGTGACGGCGAGACGCAGCGCCGGTCCTGGCCGAGCTACCGGGGCCAGTACGGCACCACCGGGTGGGAGCTTGTCGAGTCGCTGGACCTGGCCGCGCACGCCGCGCAGATCGCCGAGGAGTCCCGGGCGCTGCTCACCGCGCCGCTCTGTCCGGCCGGCGAGACGGATCTGATCCTCGGTGGCGAGCAGTTGGCCCTGCAGATTCACGAGTCGGTCGGACACGCCATCGAGCTGGACCGGATCCTCGGCTGGGAGGCGGCGTTCGCCGGCACGTCCTGGCTGGACCTGGCCCAGCTCGGCTCGCTGCGCTACGGCTCGGAGCTGATGAACATCACCATCGACCCGACCATCCCGGGAGCGCTGGGCAGCTTCGGCTTCGACGACGAGGGCTCCCCGGCGGTCAAGCGGGACGCGGTCCGGGACGGCCGCTGGGTGGGTGTGCTCGCCGGCCGGGATTCCGCAGCGATGGCCAGCCTCGACTACGGCGGCAGCGTACGGGCCGACGGGTGGGCCCGGCTGCCGATGGTGCGGATGACGAACGTCGGCCTGGAACCCGGCCCACACACGCTGGAGGAGATCATCGCGGCCACCGACGACGGCGTGCTGATGGACCTCAACCGGTCCTGGTCGATCGACGACAAGCGGCTCAACTTCCAGTTCGGCTGCGAGGTCGGCTGGGAGATCAAGAAGGGGCGGCGGGGGCGGATGTTGCGCAACCCCACGTACACCGGGATCGGGCCGTTGTTCTGGCGCTCGATGGACATGCTCTCCAGCGAGACGGTCTCCTGGGGGACACCCAACTGCGGCAAGGGGCAACCCGGCCAGGTCGGGCACACCGGCCACCCGGCCGCGCCAGCCCGGTTCCGCAACGTCCGCGTAGGGGTCTCGGCATGAGTGGGCCGACGGAGGTGGAGCTGGCGGGGCAGGTCGTGGAGTTGGTTCGCCGTCTCGGCGGGCCGGCCGCGCAGGCCGAGGCGGTGGTGACGCGGGCGGACCTGGCGCTGACCCGGTTCGCCAACTCGGGCATCCACCAGAACGTCTCCGAGTCCACTGTCGGGGTTCGGCTGCGGGTTCACGTCGACGGTCGGACGGCTGCCGGTGGCGGCAGCGTGGTCACCGCCGACGGGTTGTCCGCCCTGGTGGAGCGCACCCTGGCCGCGGCCCGGCTCTGCCCGCCCGACGCGGGTTGGCCGGGGCTGACCCCGCCCATGCCCACGCCGGACGCCCCGCCCGTCGACGAGGCCACCGCGCACGCGGAGCCAGATCAGCGGGCCGATCGGGTGGGGGCGTTCGTGGCCGCCGCCGGCGGCCTCAGCACCGCCGGTTACTGCCGCACCGCGCACCGCTCGTCGGCATTCGCGAACTCGGCCGGGCACTCGGCGTACGGCCGCTCGGTGGAGGCGGCGATGGACGGCATCGCCCGCCACGACGGCGTGGACGGGGTGGCCCGGCGCAGCGCCGACCGGCTGTCCGACCTCGACGGCGCCGAGTTGGGCGCGCAGGCGGCCGCGAAGGCGCAGGCGGCGGCCGACCCGGTCGAGTTGCCGCCGGGGCACTACGAGGTGGTGTTCGAGCCGGCCGCCGTGGCGGACCTCCTGCAGAACTTGTCCTTCTACGGCTTCAACGGCAAGCGGTACGCCGAGCGGCAGTCGTTCGCCGAGCCGGGCGCGGCCCAGTTCGACACTGCGGTGACGGTGGTGGACGACCCGCTGGGCGGGTCCGGGTTGCCGTTCGACGCGGAGGGCACCGGCCGAGGGGCGCTGACGCTGGTCGAGGCGGGCACCACCCGGGCGGTGGCGCACGACCGCCGGACCGCCGCCGAGGCGGGTGCGGAGTCCACCGGGCACGCGGTAGCGGGCGGTGCCACCTGGGGCCCGATGCCCCGCAACCTGCGGCTGACCGGCGCGTCGGCGGGTCCGGCCAGCGCGGTGGGCCGGAGCACCACCGGCGCGGCGGCCGGGGCGGTCGTCGACGCGGATACCGCCGCGTTGGTGGCCGGCGTGCGCCGGGGCCTGCTGGTCACCGACCTCTGGTACACGCGTGTGCTCGACCCGAAGAGCCTCGTCGTCACCGGGTTGACCCGCAACGGCGTCTGGTTGATCGAGGACGGCACTGTGGTCCGGGCGGTCCGCGACCTGCGGTTCACCGAGTCGTACCCGCGGGCGCTCGGGCCGGGGGCGGTGCTCGGGCTGGGGGCGCGGGCGGTCCGCCAACCGGACCGGGTGGACGGTGCCTGGTGGGCGGCGCCGTCGCTGCGGCTGGGTTCCTGGCACTTCACCGGAGGAGCCTCCGGCTGACGTTCCCGATTCTGCGCGCCAACCGGCGCGTCGAGGGCTTTTCCGCAGGCCAGACACACGGGACACTCCCTTGCGCGGACGGCTCGCGGAGATCGGCGTAACGTGTGTCACTTAGCTGCGTCGGTCGATCCGGCGTGGTCGTTGGTGTGCGCATGACGTGGCAGCGGGTGCGGGTTCGCCGGTCCGCGTGCCGACCGGAGAGAGACCAGCCCGCCCGTACGGGCCCGTCGAGGAGACGACTCGAATGACTTCAACGGCAACGAGGCCGAGGGGGGCGCGGGCGCGCGCCGCCATCGCGGCGAAGACGTTGCGTACCGACCGATGGTGGTTCGCCCCACTGATCACCGTGATCGGGCTCAGCGCCTGGGTCGCGTACGCGACGGTCCGGGTCTTCATGCACAAGTGGTACTGGGTGGACCAGTTCCACTACCTGACCCCGTTCTACTCCCCGTGCGTGACCGACCGGTGTGTCGAGGAAGCCTCGCACTTCGGCCGGTTCCTGCCCGGCTGGTGGATCATCCCGGACGCCGCGCTGACCCTGCCGTTCCTGCTGCTGTTCCGGCTCACCTGCTACTACTACCGCAAGGCGTACTACCGGTCGTTCTGGCTGTCGCCGCCGGCCTGCGCCGTCCCGGACGGGCACAAGGAGTACGGCGGTGAGACCCGTTTCCCGCTGCTCGGGCAGAACCTGCACCGCTACTTCTTCTACGCCGCCGCGATCATCTCGCTGATCAACACCTGGGACGCGATACTCGCCTTCCACTCGCCGAAGGGCTTCGGCTTCGGGCTGGGCAACATCATCCTGCTGCTCAACGTGGTGATGCTCTGGGCGTACACGATCTCCTGCCACTCCTGCCGGCACATCATCGGCGGCCGGCTCAAGCACTTCTCCAAGCACCCGGTGCGGTACAAGGCCTGGACCTTCGTCTCGGCGTTGAACGTCCGGCACATGCAGCTCGCCTGGATCACCCTCGGCACCCTGGCGCTGGCCGACTTCTACATCATGGCGCTTGCGGCCGGCTGGTTCTCCGACCTGCGGTTCATCAACTAAAGGGCCCCTGACATGACCACAACCACTCGCATCGAACGACACCACTACGACGTCGTCGTCATCGGGGCCGGCGGCGCCGGTCTGCGCGCGGCGATCGAGGCCCGGCTGGCCGGCAAGAAGACCGCGATCATCTCCAAGTCGCTGTTCGGCAAGGCGCACACGGTGATGGCCGAGGGCGGCGCCGCCGCCGCGATGGGCAATGTGAACAGCCGGGACAACTGGCAGGTGCACTTCCGCGACACCATGCGCGGCGGCAAGTTCCTCAACAACTTCCGGATGGCCGAGCTGCACGCGAAGGAGTCGCCGCAGCGGATCTGGGAGCTGGAGACGTACGGTGCGCTCTTCGACCGCACCAAGGACGGCAAGATCTCGCAGCGCAACTTCGGTGGCCATGAGTACCCGCGCCTGGCGCACGTGGGCGACCGGACCGGCCTGGAGCTGATCCGCACCCTCCAGCAGAAGATCGTCTCGCTCCAGCAGGAGGACCAGCGGGAGTTCGGCTCGTACGACGCCCGGATCAGGGTGTTCTCCGAGACGACGATCACCGAGCTGCTGCTCGACGGTGACCGGGTGGCCGGCGCGTTCGGCTACTACCGCGAGTCGGGCGAGTTCATCCTCTTCGAGGCGCCGGCGGTCGTGCTGGCCACCGGCGGCGTCGGGCGCTCCTACAAGGTCACCTCGAACTCCTGGGAGTACACGGGGGACGGGCACGCGCTGGCGCTGCGGGCCGGGGCGACGCTGATCAACATGGAGTTCCTCCAGTTCCACCCGACCGGCATGGTCTGGCCGCCCTCGGTGAAGGGCATCCTGGTCACCGAGTCGGTGCGTGGTGACGGCGGCGTCCTGAAGAACTCCGACGGCAAGCGGTTCATGTTCGACTACGTCCCCGACGTCTTCCGCAAGCAGTACGCGGAGACCGAGGAGGAGGCGGACCGCTGGTACACCGACCCGGACAACAACCGACGCCCGCCGGAGCTGCTGCCCCGCGACGAGGTCGCCCGCGCCATCAACAGCGAGGTCAAGGCCGGCCGGGGCTCCCCCGCCGGTGGCGTCTTCCTGGACATCGCGAGCCGACGGTCGGCCGACGAGATCCGCCGCCGGCTGCCGTCGATGTACCACCAGTTCAAGGAGCTGGCCGACGTCGACATCACTGCCGAGCCGATGGAGGTCGGCCCGACCTGCCACTACGTGATGGGCGGCGTCGAGGTTGACCCGGATTCGGGTGCCGCCTTCGGCCACGTACGCGGGCTGTTCGCCGCCGGTGAGGTCTCCGGTGGCATGCACGGCTCGAACCGACTCGGTGGCAACTCCCTGTCCGACCTGCTGGTCTTCGGCAAGCGGGCGGGCGGGCACGCGGCCAGCTACGCCGACGGGCTGACCGCCCGGCCGAAGGTGGCGGTGGACGAGGTCGAGGCGGCAGTGGAGACGGCCCTCGCGCCGCTGCAACGGGACACTGGCGAGAACCCGTACACCCTTCAGCAGGACCTCCAGGCGGTCATGGGTGACCTGGTGGGCATCATCCGCCGGGAGGGTGAGCTGGCCGACGCGCTGGTCCGGCTCGCCGAGCTGCGTGAGCGGGTGGCCAAGGTGAGCGCTGCCGGCGGCCGACGCTACAACCCGGGCTGGCACCTGGCCCTGGATCTGCGCAACATGCTGGTGGTCTCGGAGTGCACGGCGAAGGCGGCGCTGGAGCGGCAGGAGTCGCGCGGCGGGCACACCCGGGAGGACTACCCGGCGATGGAGCCGAAGTGGCGGCAGGTCAACCTGGTCTGCGCGCTGGACGGCGACACGGTGCAGCTGACCCGCAAGCCGCTGCCGAAGATGCGGCCGGAGCTGATCGGCCTCTTCGACCGGGCCGAGCTGGCCAAGTACCTCACCGACGAGGAGCTCGCCGACTTCGACGCCCTCGTCGCCGACGCTGGAGAGGCGGACAACCGATGAGCGGGAAGCGTCAGTTCCGGATCTGGCGGGGCGACGAGAGCGGCGGTGACCTCCAGGACTACATGGTGGAGGTGAACGAGGGCGAGGTCGTCCTCGACGTCATCCACCGCCTGCAGGCCACCGACGCGCCCGACCTGGCTTGCCGGTGGAACTGCAAGGCCGGCAAGTGCGGCTCCTGCTCGATGGAGATCAACGGCAAGCCGCGGCTGGGTTGCATGACGCGGATGTCGACCTTCGGCGACGACGAGACGGTCACTGTCACCCCGCTGCGCACCTTCCCGGTCATCCGGGATCTGGTCACCGACGTCTCGTTCAACTACGAGAAGGCACGGGAGACCCCTGCGTTCGCCCCTCCGGCGGACGTGGCTCCGGGTGACTACCGGATGCAGCAGGTCGACGTGGAGCGCTCGCAGGAGTTCCGCAAGTGCATCGAGTGCTTCCTGTGCCAGACGGTCTGCCACGTGATCCGCGATCACGAGGAGAACAAGCAGGCGTTCTCCGGCCCGCGGTACTTCATCCGGGCGGCCGAGCTGGACATGCACCCGCTGGACGCCCGGACCGACCGCAAGGAGTACGCGCAGGCCGAACAGGGCCTCGGCTTCTGCAACATCACCAAGTGCTGCACCGAGGTCTGCCCCGAGCACATCAAGATCACTGACAACGGGATCATCCCCATGAAGGAACGGGTCGTCGACCGCAGGTACGATCCCCTTGTGTGGCTTGGTAGCAAGATCTTCCGTCGGGGCGAGACGCCCCAGACCAGCGTGACCACCGCCCGTCAGGGCTCGGCGAGTTCGTCGGGCGCGACCAGGGCCGGGGTCCACTCGCACGCGGGCGGCTCGCACGACAAGCGGGCCGAGGCGCAGGCGCAGAGTGGCGTCAACTGGGACCGGGAGGTGCCGCACCCGACCGCTCCGGCGGTCGACGACAGGGGCAAGCTGCCGCTGACCGAGCTCACCTTCGACCGGGCCGCCGCGCCGTCGCCGTTCGGCGACGACGTGACCTTCCCGCTGCCTCCGGAGCACCTCAACTTCGCTCACCCGGAGCAGGACAACAAGCACTGATCACCTGAACAACAACGGGGGCCGTGGCAGTCGCCACGGCCCCCGTCCCACGCCCCACCCAACCCCCGGTCCCCACCCCCACCCCACGTTGATCATGAAGTTATTGCCACGACACGCCGCGCGCGGTGGCAGTAACTTCATGATCAACGAGAGCTGCGCAGGAGGGGGCGGAGGGCGGCCACGATGGGGGCGTCGGCGGGGAGCCAGGTGACCGAGTCCAGTTCGTCGGCGGTGAGCCAACGCAGCGCCTCGTGCTCCAGCGCCTGTGGCTGGTCGCCGCCGAGCAGGCGGGCCGCGTACACCTTGAGCACCGACCGGCCGTGCGCCATCCGTACGTTGCGGCCGACCCGGTCGCCGATCTCGACGCGTACGGCCAACTCCTCGGCGCACTCCCGGATCAACGCGTCGGTCTCGGCCTCCCCCGGCTCGACCTTTCCGCCCGGAAACTCCCACATGCCCGCTACCTCGGGTGGGGCGGAACGCGCACAGGCGAGCACCCGCCCATCCCGGATGATCGCCGCACCGACGATCACCTTCAGGTCCCGTCGTTCGGCCTGCCCGCCATCATTCGCCCGTTCGGTCCGCACGGGCGTCCAGGGTGCCAGATCAATCGGCGGTTTGGGTACCGTAGCCGTCCGCTAGGCCAACAAGACACGGAAGTGTGGGCGTGGACACCCCCTCCGAGCAGCGGGAGACTAGGAGGCACCGACAAGACACGGGATGGCGACGACTTGGCCACAAGCCGGCAACGGCGCTTGGGGGGTGCGGTGATGCGCGTGCTGTTCAACAGCAGGGCCAAGCACGACTACCTGTCCGACGCGTTGACCTTGCTATCTGGTTGGACGCGCGAGGGCGAGCAGATCCGACGGACGCTCGTGATCGACGATACCCAACACGCCGCACTCACTGAACGGGTCAAGGTCGTCGCGGATGCGCTGCATCTGCGACCCGAGATCAGCCGCCGGGCCGACAGCACCCAGATCCGGGTGGGGCACGGCAGCGGCGAGCCTCTGACCGAGGGCGAGGTGCTGTTGGCCGCCCGCATCGAGGACGCGTACCGGGCGGTCACCGAGGCCTGACGACCGGACCCGAATCCGACCCCGCGTCCTGCGGGTACCAGCGCAACTCCACCGAGTTGCCGTCCGGGTCCCGTACGTAGATCGAGGTCGCCGATCCGCGGGCGCCGAACCGGCTGACCGGGCCGGTCAGCACCGTGAAGACCTTCGACTCGATCACCTGCGCCCAGTCCAGTGGTGCCACCACCAGGCAGAAGTGGTCCACGTTCGCGCCCTGCGGCTCACCGCGGACGAGGTCGATGATGCTGTCGGGGCTGATCCGCACCGACGGGAACGGGACGCTGCCCGCACGCCACTCGTCGACCCGTACCGGCGCCAGCCCGAGCCGGCCGCAGTAGAAGTCCAGGGACCGTTCCACGTCGGCGACTGTCAGCACCAGGTGGTCGAATCCGGTTACCCGCACCGTGCTCACATCTCCTCCAGGTGGGCCGCCGCGCGCAGCCAGTCGCTGAACAGGGCCGGGTCGATGTCGGCGACGTCGCGCAACTTCACCGCCGCCATCGCCCGCGCACCGGGGATCAGCCGCCCCGACGGGTCGGTGATCTCCTGCCCCCGCCACAGCCCGAAGGTGACGTACGACCCGTACGCCTTGATCAGGCAGAGCGGGCGCTGGCCGGGCCGGTCGCCCAGGCTCCAGACCGGGTGCCCGTGCCACATCGCCCCGGTCGCCCCGGGAAGGGCCGCCGCGATGACCGGTGTCAGCTTCTCGCCGATCTCGCGCAGTGGGCCGGCGAGGCCGGCCAGGTAGTCGTCAACGCTCATGTCAGAGCCCTTCGCTCGGTTTTCCCTGCCGCGTTCACGATCCCCGGGCGAGGGCCGCCGACCAAGACCCGATGCCGCTACGATCGTTGCCCACAGGTCAACGATGGGAACTGTGTGCTGGAGCGCTACGAGGTCGAGACGTTCCTGACCCTCGCGGAGGAACTGCACTTCGGCCGGACGGCCGAGTGGTTGACAGTCAGCACCGGCCGGGTCAGCCATGTGGTGAAGAAGCTGGAGCGCCGGATCGGCGCACCGCTGTTCGCCCGTACCAGTCGGGTCGTCCGGCTCACCCCGATCGGCCGGCAGCTCGCCGACGAGCTGGCTCCGCTGGTGGCAGGCATGGACGAGGCCGTCCGCCGGGCGACAGACGCCGCCCGGGGTGTGACCGGGACGCTACGGGTGGCGTTCCTCGGCGAGTGGACCGCGCCGGTGCTGCTCCGGGCGGTGGCAGTGTTTGGTGAACGGCACCCCGACTGCCGGGTGGAGGTGCACGAGGCGCAGTTGTCCACCACCCGATCCGGGCTGCTCGACGGCTCGACAGACGTGTTGATCGCCTCGTACCCGTTCGACGGGATGTCCACCGGCCCGGCGCTGATCTCCGAGGGCCGGGTGCTGGCGGTGGCCGCGGGTCACAGGCTCGCCCGGGAGCGGTCGGTGTCGTTGGAGGTGCTCGCCGACCACCCGGTGGTGCAGTACCCGACGGTGACCTCGGTGGAGTTCAAGCGCGACCGCACCCCCGAACGCACCCCGGCCGGCCGGGCGGTGCCGAAGGGGCCCGCCGGGAACACGTTCTCCGAGATGCTGTCCCTGGTCGCGCTGGGCCGGGGAGTCCTGCCGGTGGGCGAGCACACGCGGCGCTACTACCCGCGCCCCGACGTGGCGTACGTGCCCATCCACGACGCGCCACCGATCGAACGAGGGCCGGTCTGGCTGCCCAGCAACACCACCACCCGGGTACGCGAGTTCGTCAGCGCCGCGACGGACGCGAACCCCCGATGAGGCACGCCGAGTTCCGCCATCACAGGCTGGTCCAGGTGTACGACGCGGAGTGCCGGTGGGGGCGGCGGGGAAGAACTCCTCAGCTCGGCGAGCCTGCGCTTCCGCACCCAGGCCGAGCTGCGCACGTCTCTGACCAGCGCGGGCTTCATTGTGGACCGCGTCCACGGGGGCTGGCACGGGGAGCCCGTCGGCCAGGGCGACGGCGAGTTCGTGGTCATCGCCCGGGCGGGCACCCTGGCACCGGTTTTCTAGCCTGGAGCACATGGCGAACATCGCGTACGACCGCAAAGAGCAGGTCCAGCAGATTGAGAGTGGCCTCCTCGAAGGCGAGCAGATCATCGCCGTCTACGACGCCGTCGGCACCGGCACCGGGTTCATCGGGCTGACCGACCGCCGCGTGATCATCCAGGACCGGTCCTTCGTCGGGAAGCGGTTCGCGATCACCAGCATCCCGTACTCGAAGATCACCAGCGTGAGCGTGGTCAGCAACAAGTCGTGGGGTGGTTCGTTCTTCTCCACCGGCGCCATCGCCATCCACGTCGGCACGCACACGTACGAGGTGGAGTTCCGTGGCGCGCAGAAGAGCCACCACGTGCACAACGTGATCCTGCACCACATCTCCTGACCGGATGTGCCGTCGTGGGCCCGGGTGGCGTAATTGCCTTGCCGGGCCCACGACGTTTCTGGTGTCCTCGGTCGACAGCCACGCGAAGGGAGCAGCCACCATGCCGAACACAACGAAGTCCCCCGAACCAACCGTCATCCGACCCGAGGAATCGAGACTTCGTGAGCAGGACTGTTCCCCTGGCGCTGCTGGGCGCCACTGACACCAACCCCGGAGGCCGCTGATGTCGGTCTTCGACGATCCCGGCCTCTTCGGCCGGCTCTGGGCCTCCGACTACGACAGCCCAGGAAACCCCGACCCCGCGCCGGCGGTGGACTTCCTGGCCGACCTGGCCGACGGGGGTCCGGTTCTCGAACTGGCGATCGGCACCGGACGGGTCGCGCTGCCGCTGGCCGAACGCGGCCTCGCCGTGCACGGCGTCGAGGCGTCCGAGGAGATGCTCGCACATCTGCGGGCGAAGCCCGGCGGCGACCAGATCCCGGTGGTCGTCGCCGACATGGCGGACGTGCCGGTGGCCGGTGAGTTCCGGCTCGCGTACCTGGTCTTCAACACCCTGTTCAACCTGGTGGACGCCGAGCGACAGGCGGACTGCTTCCGCAACGTCGCCCGGGTGCTGTCGCCCGGCGGCGCGTTCGTCATCGAGACGTTCGTGCCCGACCCGCGCGGCTTCGACTCGGACGAGCAGGTACAGGTCCGTGAGGTCACCGAGGACTCCGCGACGATCCGACTGCACCGGTACGACCGACCAGCGCAGCGGTTCATCCGGCAGACGATCACGTTCGACGCAGACGGTGTGCACCTGAAGCCGTTCGCCATGCGGTACGCCTGGCCGCACCAGATCGATGAGATGGCGCAGCAGGCCGGGCTCCGGCTCACCGAGCGGTACGCCGACTGGCAGCGACGACCGTTCCAGGCCGACAGCCCGTCGCACATCTCCGTCTACCGGGCGGAGTAACGGTTTGATCGGCTCGGGTTCCGGAAAGCCGAGGTGTCAACGCCCCGACTTCAAGGAACCCGAGTCGATCTCCCGCCGACCGAGAGTGAGCTGCGGCCATGAACAGACGAGCCATCCATGTGGTCCTGGCGCTGTCGGTCGTCCTGATGGTCACCGGCATCATCCTCAAGGTGACCGGGGACGGCGGGGCCGACACGGCCGGCACTGTGGCGGTGTCGCTCGCCTCGGTGGGTTCGATCGTGGCGAGCATCGGCTCGTCCTCCCGCGCTGCCCGCGGAAACAAGGGCCCGGACCGGTGAGCCAGCCTTTCGCCCTCGGCTGATTCTGCTGGTGGCAGTAGTTGTTGATCCGTAGGGCCCGCGCCGGGTGAGCTGACACCATGCCGTCAGACGCCTCCCGATTCCCGCGCTCCTCTCCGTACTGGCCGGTGGTCAGTCACCCTCAGCTTCGACGGGTCCTACCTGGGCTGGCCGTCTCCGCGTTGGGCGACGGCCTGGCGTTGGTCGCGGTGATCTGGCTCGCCATCCAACTCGCCCCGCACAATCGCACCTGGATCGCGCTGGCCGTGGCGGCGTACACACTGCCCAGCGCGGCCGGGACTGTCGTCTTCGGTCGGCTGCTGCGCGGGCGCAGCGGGGCGCAACTCGCCGGGTGGGACGCGATTCTGCGAGCCGGCGCGCTCGGGGCGATCCCCCTCGCGCACCTCGCCGGCCTGCTCACCATCGGGCTGTACGTCTTCCTGCTGGCCGCGTCGGCGCTGCTGCACTCGTGGGGTTCCGCCGGCCGATTCACCCTGATCGCCGAACTGCTGCCGCAGCAACACCATTTGCCGGCCAATGCCGTGCTCAGCACCATCGGAGGGTTCGCCACCATCGTCGGCCCGCCACTGGCGGGCATCCTGATCGGCTGGGTGGGGCCGGTCTGGGTCATCGCCATCGACGCCGCCACCTTCGCCGTGTTGGCCCTCACGTACCGTCTCGCCCTTCCCGCCAACGGCGGACCCACGCGGTCCGAGCGCGGCGCTTCGCGAGCGGCCGGCTTCGCGGTCATCCGCCAGAACCCGGCCCTGCTGGGCCTGCTGGTGCTGAGTCTCGGGTTCTTCTTCCTCTTCGGACCGGTGTACGTGGCGATGCCGATCCACATCACCGACGACCTGCACGCCTCCGCGACGCTGTTCGGCGCGTACTACGCCGCGTTCGGCCTCGGCGGCCTCGCCGGAGGTCTGGTCGCCGGTTACCTTCGCGGCTGGCCACTGGGAACCACCACCATCGCCATCGTCGTGGCGTTCGGCGTCGCCATGCTGCCCCTCGGCATGGGCGCACCCGTCGGCGTGTCGTTGCCGGCGTTCGCCCTGGCGGGCCTCATCTGGGCGCCGTACATGTCCACATCGATGGCGCTGTTCCAGCGCAGCACGTCGACCGAGCAACTCCCGGCGGTGCTCGCCGCGAACGGTGCCATCCTCGTACTGGCGGTGCCCCTCGGCACCATGCTGGGCGGGCCGTTGGTGAGCGCCATCGGCGCACGCCCGACGCTGCTGCTCTGTGCGGTGGCGATAGCTGCTCTCGGCCTGGCCGCCGGGGGGATCGCGATGTTGCGGCGAAGCGTGCGGTCCCCCGGCGGCCTAACCGGCACCGAGGTCAGTGCCCGTCGCTGATCTGCACGTCGTCCGGCGCCGGCCGGCCGCGCCCCGTCTCGACCAGCTCCTTGAGGCTCATCAGGAAGATCGCCCACTTGGTGCTGCACTCGTGCATGAGTTCGGTCGGCTCGCGCCAGGCCGAGTGCGTGAAGTCGACGATCGTGTACCGGCCTCGCTGGCCGAGACGCCAGCCGATCTCGGTGCCGATCCACTCCTTGGGGCCACCGACGACCCGCCACCGCACCCGGCCAGCCGGGTTCAGCTCAAGGATCTCCAGGTCGAACCCGCCCTCGTCCCCGAAGTGGACGGTCAACTGCCCGCCGACCTCGCTCTTGCCTGTCGTGTCGACCGACCACCAGCCGGCGACGCCCTCGGGGGTTGCCACCGCACGGTAGACGTCGGCAAGCGGAGCGACGACGCCGACCTGGTGCAGAATGTCGACCATTCTCAGCCTCCCTGGGTGTTGGTGCGGTGGCGTTCGATCGTCTCGGCGATGCGCTTGATCCGGCGGAGCCGGGCGTCCCAGGTGGCGCCGACCGTCGACAACTGGGCGACCGCGCGGGCGAGTTGCGCCTCGTCCACCTGGTAGTGACGCTCGCGACCGGCCGGCTCGGCGTGAATCAGCCCAACCCGGTCGAGGACCGCCAGGTGCTTCGAGACGGCCTGACGGGTGACGGGTAGCCGTCTGCTCAACGAGGTGGCCGTGCCGGGCCCGTCGGCGAGAAGAAGATCGATCATCGTACGCCGAATCGGGTCGCCGATCGCCGACCACAGCTCGTCGTCGACCACCGCGCTCATGGGGTCGCGACCAGCCGAGCGACGTACTCGCCCAGCCGGGGCATGTAGTGGTCCCAACCGTTCTCGTGGTCGCGGTACTGCTCTTCCAGGGCAGCGACCTCCCAACCCAGCTCGCGGAACCCGGTCTCGGTCATCCGGATCAGCGTTCCCGCGCCGCTGGGCACCAGGTCGAAGGTGACGAACAGCGCCTGCCCGCTCCGGTCCGGCTCGGTGAAGCACCACCGGAAGGAGAACCGCTTCGGCGGGTCGACCTCGACGACGGCGAGCGCCACGGTCTTCGTCTCGCCGGTGTCGGCGTCGCGCCAGACCAGCTCGCCGGGCGCGCCGGCGACGGACTCGAACCGCGCGTCATCGGGCCACCACTCCCGCATGTGCTCGGGTTGGCTGACCACCTCGAAGACGACCTCGGGGGACGCGTTGACGTGGATGTCGCGTTCGATAGTTCCCTGTTCCATGCCCACAACCTTTCGCAACCTTTGGTTGCACTGAACCTACGGCAGCCCGCACCCATCGCGCAACCTTTCGTTGCACGTCGTGGTTTGGTCGTACCCCTGATGCACGATCGGCGCATGTCTGAGTCATCGCCGCACCGCCACCACACCATCGACTACGTCGAGCTCACGGTGACCGACCTCGCCGTGTCCAAGCGGTTCTACGCCGACGCGTTCGGTTGGCAGTTCAACGACTACGGGCCGTTGTACGCCGGCATCCGCAGCCCACACGGCGACGCCGTTCCCGAGGTCGGCGGCCTCCGTCTGGACACCGAGGTTCGGGCGGGCGGTCCACTGGTGCTGCTGTACTCAAGCGACCTGGACCGGTCCGTGCAGGCCGTCAAGGAGGCCGGCGGCCAGGTGGTGAACGGGCCGTACGAGTTCCCCGGTGGCCGGCGTTTCCACTTCACCGACCCCAGCGGCAACGAGCTGGGCGCCTGGGCCGAGCAGTAGGCCGGCAGACTGTCGCCATGCTCGGAAGAGGACTCGACGGCGAGGGATGGATTGCGCGTGAGGGTGCCCTGAGCCGGGTCCCGGTCGCGTTCGCCGGTGTTGTCGACGCGGCACGCGCTCGGATAGCCGAGTCGTTCGACTGTCGTCGGCTGCACAGCGCCTACATCTACGGCAGCATTCCGCGTGGCACCGCCATCCCCGGTCTCTCCGATCTCGACCTGCTCCTCGCCCTGCACGGCGAACCAACCGAGGCCGACCGGGCGGCTGCCACCAGGATCGAGCAGGACCTCGACCGGTCCTTTACGCAGATCGACGGCGTGGGCGTCCTGCTGTTCAGTGCACGTACGCTGCTCAGCGAGCTTGAGCGGCACGACCTCGGCTTCTTCGTCGCCTGCCTGTGCACTCCCCTGCTGGGCGACGACCTCGCCGACCAGCTTCCCCGTTATCGGCCCACTCCCCTGCTCGCCCGCGAGACGAACGGCGACCTGCCGCTTGCCCTTCGGGGCTGGCGCCGCCAGGCAGCCGAAGCGACCACCGACCAGCAACGCAAGGCCCTCAGCCGGCTCGTCGCTCGGCGCATCGTCAGGACGGGGTTCACGCTGGTCATGCCGCGGTGGGGAGGCTGGACGAGCGACCTCACCCAGTCCGCCGAGGCGTTCGGGCTCCACTATCCGGAACGCGCAGAGCAGATGCGTAGAGCTGCCGTCATCGGCCGCACGCCCTCGCCGGTTCCGGGTGTGCTCCGCGAACTCATCGACGACCTCGGGCCCTGGCTCGCCGTGGAGTACGCAGTCGTCCACGGCGAGAAGGCCGTCCGTCACTGACCTGTCGGAGGTCCTCGCCAGTCAGGACGGGACAGCCGAACATGTCACCGAGGACGGCCCGCTGGTGGTCGGTCAAGGGGTTCGCGAAGACCGCGACGCCGACCCCGCGCTGCCGGCAGGCATCGGCGACTTCGCGTGCCCTACCGGGGCTGAGCAACGTCCGCCGCGAGAACGGGTCGCCCATCTTGTCCGCTCCGCCGGAAGAGACTCCCCGCCGCTGCACGTGCCGGCTCACGACCTGGCCACCGTGGGCTGCCACCACGCTGGCCAGCAGATTGAGCTTGCTGTCGAACTCCTTGTCCTTCGCCGAGAACAGGCCCACCAGCGCCACCTCGACGCCTGCCAGCGCAGCCTTCAGCGCCCCCGGGCGATGCCGGTTCACCGGGTCGCCGACCGTCAGCTCCGGCGGGCGCGCAGCACGCCGGTCAGCATCGGCAGCGTGAACTCGCCGTGGGCGGTTTCGGATCGGCTGCCGAGGAAGGAGCGGATCCGGCCGAGAGTGGCCTCCCGCTCCTCGTCCGGCATGACCAGCATCCCGGCCCGCGTCGCGAGCGTCGCGACGAGCGAGTCGGCGGTACGGCGCTGCCCGTGCGGGAACTCGACCTGCTCCGCGGACCCGAACCGGGCGGTCAGGCCGGTGCTCGGAACGAGCATGCCCGCCGTCGCGGCGCGCCAACTGCTCAACGTGTCACGTGGGCCGATGGCCGCACTCCCGCTGACCCGTTCGAGCCCGGCAACCCAGTCGATCCGGTCGTCCATGATGTTCCACAGACCGGCCAGGATGCCGCCGGGGGCGAGGACCCTGGCGATTTCCGCCCCGGCCACCGCCATGTCGAACCAGTGCAGGGCGTTGCCGGCGAGCACGGCATCGACGGAGGCGTCCGGCAACGGGATGGCCTCGGCGCTACCCGGCAGGGCATTGACGCCCGGCTGCGTACGGCGCAGCTCGGCAAGCATGGCCGGGTCGGGTTCTACGGCCACGACGTCCGCGCCCACCGCCGCCAGCGTCGCCGACAGCTTGCCGGTGCCGGCACCCAGGTCGAGCACGCGCAGGCCAGGGGCGGGCTCCAGCGCCCACCGCACCGCGGCCTGCGCGTAGTCCGGGCGGTGCTGGGCGTACGCGGTCGCCGCCGCGCCAAACGACGATCGGAGCATCTGTTCCGTCATCCGGTCAACGTACCGCCGCTTGTCGACATCGACTGCGACCATGGCCACCGTGCAGATCCTGCGGAGCTGGTGGCGTGCCCGCTACCCCCTCTACACACTCGGCCTCCTGCTCGGGCTGGTCATGATGTGGCTGCCGTTCAAGACCTTTGAGGACAACGACGCCTGGGCAAGTCGACTGCGGGTCGACGGTGTGCCAGAGCAGGCAGTCGTCGATGAGCTGGTGCACAAGCGGCGGAACACGATGCACCTGCGCTACGAATTCGCCGGCGCTCAGCATCAGGCTGAGGTTGGCTGTTGGGAGGTCTGCCTGGCGGCCGGCAGCGCGGTGCGAATCTGGGTCAACCCCAACGATCCAGAGGATTTCGTCACCGACTTCGGCATCCTCAGCGGGCACCGGGGCCGACTGCAAGGGGTGGTCGGAGTGGCCGGCCTGGTTCTGTCCGGGTGGATGGCGCTGGCCGCACTTGCCCGCGGCTACGAGACACGACGCGACCGCCGGCGGCAGGACTGGCAGCGACAGCAGCGGGACCAACACCGACGACAACTCACGAACGCCAGGGCCGGAACGAAACGCAAGCCGAGCCGCCACCACGGCCAGCAGTAGGAGCGCCGCGAGTTCCTCAGGCAGGCCCGGACCGGAGCGAACACAGGTCGAGCCCGACGGCACCGCTGACTCGCCGAGACCGGTTCGCCACGCAAAGGCGATAATCACTGCGCCCATTTACCTGGATCTACGAGTCGCGCCCCTGGTCAAGCCACGTTTATCTATCCGTTACCAACACCGGACTTCACGGCATTGGCGGTAGCTATACGGTCCAAACCAAAGCACCTGCAGATATGGAGGAATTATGAGGAAAGCAACGTCGAGGAAACTCGCAGCGGCGGGTGGCGCACTCACGCTCGCATTTGCCGGCATTCTTCCGATCGCCGCACCGGCATCTGCGGCGGCCCAGCCCGTCCCGGCCGCCATGATGGACGAGCTGGGCGCTGTGCCGGCGGAAGTCGGAACACTCGCCTCCTGCTCGGACTGGACGCCGCACATCAGGCGGGTCATCGTCGGCAGCGCCGCAGTGCACACCAGCTATTCGGGGTCGTCTACGGTGATAGCCCACTGGAAGTCGAAGACGCTTTTCCGTATCGACAAGCGTTGCGTGAACGATGCCGGAAACCTGTGGTGGCACTCGGACTGCTGCACTGGCGTAAAGGGCTGGATCTGGAACGACTATACGGAGTTCGCCCACTACAACTGAAAGCCTGCTCCGCGTCATCGCGGACCTCACTCAGGCAATAAGGAACACTCCCCCAGCGACTAGCCACACACGTCGTTGGTGAAGGGGCCAGGGCGGCAGGGTGTGGCGTCCTACCGGACACCCGACCTCGTCACCCTGACCCCTTGGGTGTCGGCCCGGCAGGTGACGACGATGGCCACGTGCAGCGGTACGGGATCGCGCCGGAGGCCCGTTACCTCCACCCGACCCGACGGCGAACAGGTTGGCTCAGACGTCGAAGCGGAACTCCACCGGATTCCGCCGTCGAACAACATCACGCGATCCTCGGTCAGCGAATCCGCAGCCAGTCCGGGCACGCCGGAGAGGGGGTCCGCAACGGTCCGTGCCGATCCCTGACGTACGTCGCGTAGTCCCGGAAGTGCCGACGGCGCCCCAGGTAGTGCGGGTAGTGGTCGAAGTGCCACCGGCAGGCCTCGATGAACTCCGAGTGGTCGTCAAGCCAGAGACGAGCACAGACACCTGCGAACTCGTTCAGGGCGACAAGCATCTCGGCGCACTGCCCAGGCGTCGCGCCATCCGGGCCGTAAAGCACGCCGGCCGGAAGCTCGTGAACCGCGTAATCGAGCCATTGGCGATCATGCCGGTAGCGCGCTTGGTCAATGTCAGCCGGGACAACGGAAAGGCTCCGCCTACCTTCCGTTGTCGCCATCCCGCACGGCAGCGCCACGACCATCGAACCGCCATCGACGCCCTCGATCTCCGCCTCGATCCAGAAACCGATCGGGAAAGACGAGTCAGCTCTGACGTCCAGCGTCGTGACGACGGGGATCTTCTCGATGACGCGGTGATCCTGCCCCAGGGCGTCGCGCACGGAGATCTCAACCCAGCCAGGAAAGTCGTCCGAGTGCCAGCGCGCGGCCGACGCCCTGAGCTTCACCATGGGGCGAAGCCTAGGCGAACGACGTTGACCCGGAATCAGACATTAAACCTGAACTCCACAACGTCGCCGTCCTGCATGACGTACTCCTTGCCCTCGATGCGGACCTTGCCCGCCGCCTTGGCCGCCGACATCGAACCGTGCTCGACCAGGTCGTGGTACGAGACCACCTCGGCCTTGATGAAGCCGCGCTGGAAGTCGCTGTGGATGACGCCCGCGGCCTCCGGGGCGGTGGCGCCGACCGGGACGGTCCAGGCGCGCGCTTCCTTGGGGCCGGCCGTGAGGTACGTCTGGAGGCCGAGGGTGCGGAAGCCGACCCGGACGAGCTGGTTGAGGCCGGGCTCGTTCTGCCCGATCGACTCCAGCAGCTCGCGGGCCTCCTCCTCGGGCAGGTCCACCAGCTCAGATTCGATCTTGGCGTCCATGAAGATGGCCTCGGCGGGGGCGACCAGGGCGCGCAGCTCGTCGAGGAATGTCTCGTTGGCCAGCTCGGCCTCGTCGACGTTGAAGACGTACAGGAAGGGCTTGGTGGTGAGCAGGTGCAGCTCGCGCAGGTGCTCCAGCTCGATCTTGGCGGCGGCGGCCCCGGAGTAGAGGGTGGTGCCACCGTCGAGCACCTCGATAGCGGCCTTCGCTGCGGCGACAGCGGCGGCCCGGTCCTTGCGGAGCTTGGCCTCCTTCTCCAACCGGGGCAGCGCCTTGTCCAGGGTCTGCAGGTCGGCGAGGATCAGCTCGGTGTTGATCGTCTCGATGTCGTCGGCCGGGGAGATCTTGCCGTCGACGTGCACCACGTTCGGGTCGGAGAAGGCCCGGACGACCTGGCAGATCGCCGAGGCGTCCCGGATGTTGGCCAGGAAGGCGTTGCCCCGGCCCTGCCCCTTCGACGCGCCGCGGACCAGGCCGGCGATGTCGACGAACGACACCGGCGCCGGCAGCACCTTCTGCGAGGAGAAGATCTCGGCCAGCTTGCCCAGCCGCTCGTCGGGCAGCCCGACCACGCCGACGTTGGGCTCGATGGTGGCGAACGGGTAGTTCGCCGCCAGCACGTCGTTCTTGGTCAACGCGTTGAAAAGCGTGCTCTTGCCGACGTTGGGCAGGCCGACGATGCCGATGGTGAGACTCACGACGGGCCAGCTTACGCCGGTCCCGGCCGGGACGGTCCAGGCGGCTCCGATTCGCCGCCGCGCCGGTGGTCGATCGTCGCTCCCACCGGGCCCTGTCGGACGTTGCTAATCTCCCGGTTCGATGTTCCGCTGTTGGAGGTGGGATGACCTCGACATTGCCTGACCTGTACATCGCCGTCGATGTGGAGGCGGACGGGCCGATCCCCGGGCCGTACAGCATGATCTCGCTGGGCATGGCAGTGGCCGGCCGCCCGGACCTGACCTTCTACACCGAGCTGCGTCCCATCTCCGACGAGTTCGTCCCTGCGGCGTTGGCCGTCTCCGGCCTGGACCGGGACCGGCTGCTGCGGGAGGCACCCACCGCGCAGGAGGCGATGTCCGCCGCGGCGGCCTGGGTCGACGGCCTGCGCGGGGTCGGCCGTCCGGTCTTCCTCGCCGCCCCGGCCGTCTGGGACGGCATGTTCGTGCACTGGTACTTCGTCCGCTTCGTCGGGCACAGCCCGTTCGGCGCGACCGGCTCCGGCGTTGATCTCCGCAGCTACTGGATGGGGTTGACCGGCAGCAGGTGGGCCCAGACCCGCCAGGACACGATCAAGCACGAGCTGGGCCTGCACGACATGCCGCACACGCATCACGCCGGGGAGGACGCCGCCGAGCTGGCCCAGGTCTTCGACGCGGTGCTGCGCCGCCGACAGCCGGTCGAGGAGGCGTGACGCTCAGCCGAGCCGGCGGGGGGCGATGACCGCCTCCCGGACGCTGCCGTCCGCGCCGCGGCTGACCTCGTACGCCGAGACGCCGTCGCGGTCCGCGACTGCCTCGACCAGCTGGGTGCCCCGGTAGACCAGACCGACGCCGTCGTCGGTGCAGTGGCTGGTGGGGAGCGTGCCGTCACCGACCAGCTCGTGCATGAGCGGGCGGCGCTGGCCCTCGCTGTCGTAGTGCACCCCGTTGCCGTACGGCAGCCAGGCCAGGCCCTCGGTGAAGCCGCGCAGCCGGGGGCCGAAGCTGTCGGTGGCACCGCCGACATGCCAGCAGATCGAGCCGGCGGAGACGCCGGCCAGCACCACGCCGGCCTGCCAGCACTCGTGCAGGATCTCGTCGAGCCCGTGCACCCGCCACACCGCTACCAGGTTGGCAACGCTGCCGCCGCCGACCCAGAGCACGTCCTGGGCGAGCAGGTGGGCGCGGACGTCCTCGACGTTCGGCATCGGGAACAGGGCGAGGTGTGACAGCCGGAACCGGGTGCCGGCGAACGCGCCGTAGACGGCGGTCAGCGAGGTGGGCTGGTCGCCGACGGCCTGCCCGAGGTAGCAGACCCGCGGCTGCGGACCGGCCTCGGCCAACTCGGCTGCCAGCTCGAAGACCGGGCTGGGGCGCAGGTCGTAGGGCCCTCGGTCGCCCCGGTGGAAGCCCATGCTGGTGGCGATGATGGTCGGTTCGCTGGCCGGCATCGAGGCGTCCTTCCGTCGGGGGCGGTGCGGCGTCCATCCTGCCGCAGCCGGTCTCCGGTTCGCTCGGTGCGGGGTCCGACCGCCATCCGCAGGTGGTGGTCGGACCCCGCCAGCCTCATGATCAACTAGCCTGGTCGGGCCGCCGTTGGCGGGGCACCTCGACCTCGGGCCAATGACCCAGGGCCCGACGGTCGACCGGCGGCAGTTGCCCGGCGGCGGCGCGGGGCAGGGTGAACCGGTCGGCGGCGGCCGGCCCGACCGAGACCGACTCGCGCAGCATCCAACGCACCTCGTCGGCCGTCCAGCCCAGCCCCGGCCGCGCGGCGATCTCGCGGATCAACCGCCGGCCGACGCTCGTGTCGTCGTCGTAGAAACGCATGCACCAGTGGTGCGTCCACATCCCGAGCGCCCGCAGGCCAGCGTCGTCCAGGGAGCCGGCCAACCGGCCGCAGGCCGTGCCGGGGAAACTCTGCTCGGGGTCGCCCGCCCGGTCCCGTTCGATGGCGCCCACGGCGGCCGGCGCGACGGCTCGCATCCGGCGGTAGAAGGACTGCGCCACCGCGCGGGGCAGCGGCGGGAACGCACCCGGTGTCGACGCCGCCGCCCAACCCGCCACGCTCGTCATCCGCCGCACCCCTTCTTCAGTTGGTGGCCGGACGCTACCCGGCACGACCGACACTTTCGGGCCGAAAAACCTCACCAATGGTGGATAGCGACGATGACCTGGGGCGTCTGTATCTGTGACAACGAAACGGGGGTGGTGGGTGGACGAGGACGAGCGCGCGCGGCTGGCCGAGTTCGTCGGCAGCCGGACTCCGGCGCTGATGCGGGTCGCCTATCTGTTGACCGGGGACCGCAACGCCGCCGAGGACCTGTTCCAGTCGGCGTTGGCGCGGGCCATCCCGAAGTGGGGAACCATTCGGCACGCCGACCCCGAGGGCTACCTGCGGGTGGTGATGTACCGCGAGCAGATCAGCTGGTGGCGGCGACTCCGCCGGTGGCGGGAGACACCGCTCAACCCGGCCGACGAACCGGTCGGCGGCGACCCGAGCAGCGGCACCGACGTGCGGTTGGCGATGCGCGCCGCGCTACGCCACCTGCCACCGACCCAGCGGGCGGTGGTGGTCCTCCGCTACTACGAGGACCTGCCCGAAGCCCGGGTGGCCGAGTTGCTGGGCTGCTCGGTGGGGACCGTACGCAGCCGTACCCACCGAGCGGTGAAACGACTGCGCGACCTGCTGCCGGACGTCGACAGGCTGGAGGTACGGCGATGACCGAACCGTTCGAGCACCTCATCCGCTCCACCCTCACCGACCTGGCCGAGGAGGCACCGATCGTGCATGACCAGTTGAGCCGAGCGGAACGGCGGGTGCGCAACAGACGTCGCGCCACGGTGACGGTGGGGGCGGTGAGCACCCTCGCGGCGATCCTGATCGCCACCCCGCTCGCCCTGGCCGCTACCGGGTCGGACGAGCCTCCCCCGGCCGTGCCCAGCCCGGCCGGACCAGCGGCCGTGCCCAGCCCACCCGTGCCCACCCCGTCCGCGCCCACCACGGTGCCCACTGTCGAGCCCCGCCCCGGTGGCGGGGTCGCGAGTCCGTCGGGCCCGCCCGGCGTACCGGAACGGCCGACGGTCTCGCCGACCCCGTTGACTCCGCCGGGCGTGCCAGGCAGGCCGGGGGCACCGGGTGTGCCGGCCGGGCCGACCGCCTCACCAAGCCCGTCGAGTTCGCTGGGCCCGCCCGGTGCGCCGGGCCGACCGACGGCGTCGCCGACCCCGTTGCGCTGAGCGGGACCGGTCCGGTCGGCGGTTTCCTCGCGTCGGCCGGACCGGCCGTCCCACTGTCATCGCCGGCCTCTGTGGCACCGACACGCCACTGGCCTCCCGAGCTGGAGGCGGGCAACCGGTCGGAGATTCCGGTCACTCTCCCGCGACGCTCGCCGGTACCGGGGAGCGTCGCGCCCCGCGGCGACCGGCGGGCACCGGTCCACCGAATTTGTCGAGGCCGGCCTGCCCGCTCATTCTTGGGCCATGACCGATCCCGGACACCCGAGGTGCGAGCTGCGGGGGCAACGATGAGCACCGCCATGGCCCGGGTGCCCGACTCCCTCCGGGGGCAGATCGTCACCCCCGGCGACCGCCGGTACGCGCAACTGCGCTCGACGTACACCAGGTCGGCGTCACCGGCCGCGGTCCTGCTGCCGAAGACCACCGCGCAGGTGGTCGACGCGCTGCGCTACGCGCGGGAGCAGCGGCTGCCGATCGCGGTCCGCAGCGGCGGGCACGGCCTCTCCGGAGCCTCGTCCAACAACGGCGGGGTGGTCATCGACCTGTCCATGCTCGACCGGGTCCAGGTGATCGACGAGCGGGCCGGGCTGGTCCGGGTCGAGGCCGGCGCGCGCTGGGCGAACGTGGCGAAGGCGCTCGCGCCGTACGGCCTGGTGATCAGCTCGGGTGACTACGGCGGCGTCGGCGTCGGCGGCCTGGCCACCGGCGGCGGTGTGGGCTGGCTGGTCCGCGCCCACGGCCTCACCATCGACCGGGTCCGCGCCGTCGAGGTGGTGCTGGCGGACGGGACGCTGGTACGCGCCGACGCCGACCACGAGCCGGAGCTGTTCTGGCTGGTCCGTGGCGCCGGTGCCGGCGCGGGCATCGTGGTGGCCTTCGAGATCGAGGCGGTCGAGCAGCGCAACGTGGGCGTCGCGCAGCTGGTCGTCGAGGCGCATCCGGACGGTCGCACCGTCCGGGAGTGGACGAGCTACCTCGCCCAGGCGCCACGGGAACTGTCCGCAGCCGCCGTGGTGTACGCCGAGGGTCGATCGGTCCTCATGTCCATCACGGCCGTGGTCGCCGCCGAGAGCCTGCGCCGGGCCCGGCCGGCGGTGGAACCGCTGCTCGCCATCGGCAAGGTGCTCGAACACCGGACCGACCTGCTGCCGTACCCGACGCTGGTGCCGACCGCGCACCTCAACCCCAACGTCGGGCAGCAGCGTGGCACTACCACAAACGGCCTGTTCACCACGCTGGACGACGCCGGGGCACGGGCGGTGACGCGAGCGGTGACCGGGCCGGGGCGGGCGGTGATCCAGCTCCGCTCGTTGGCTGGGGCGGTCAACGACGTCGCCTCCGACGCCACCGCGTACCCGCATCGCCACCAGGAGACGCTGATCGTGGCCTCGGTGTTTCCGCCGCAGGCCGACGCCGCGTTGAACGCCGCGTGGCGGGCCGCCGGGGCACGCGCCGACGGCGCGTACGTCAACTTCGAGAGCCGGCCGGATCCGGCGGCGTTCGCCCGGATCTACCCGGGCGAGACCGGGGCCCGGGTCCGGCGGCTGTGGAAGCGGTACGACCCGGACGGTGTGTTCCGATCGGCCCTGCTGACCGGTCAGCCGAACCGCGTCGCACAGCCGGACCGCGTCGCACAGCCCAGCCGATCCGGCCAGCCACACCGGCGTCGTCGACGCCCCCGTTGATCGAGCCTCTTCGAGCCCGCACACCCAGGTCCGATTCCCGCCAGCCGATGACCGGCCGGGCGGGGCATCATCGGTGACATGGAGATGGACTTCGAGCGGTGTTACCGGGCCGTGGACAGCCATGACCAGCGGTTCGACGGCTGGTTTTACACCGGTGTGACGTCCACCGGGATCTACTGCCGGCCGTCCTGCCCGGCTATCACTCCGAAGCGGCACAACGTCCGGTTCTTCCCGTCCGCCGCCGCCGCGCAGGGCGCCGGGCTGCGCGCCTGCCGCCGCTGCCGGCCGGACGCCGCGCCCGGCTCACCGCTCTGGGACGTCCGCGCTGACGTGGTCGGTCGCGCGATGCGGCTGATCGCCGACGGGGTCGTCGACAGGGACGGCGTACCGGGGTTGGCCTCCCGGCTGGGCTACACCGAACGGCACCTGCACCGGATGCTGAGCGCCGAGATGGGCGCCGGGCCGCTCGCGCTGGCCCGGGCCCAGCGCGCCCAGACCGCCCGGATCCTGATCGAGACGACCGACCTGGCGATGGCCGAGATCGCGTTCGCCGCCGGCTTCGGCAGCGTGCGGCAGTTCAACGACACGCTTCGCGAGGTGTACGCGAGCGCCCCGTCGGACCTGCGCACGGCCCGTGGCCGCCAGCAGGCACCGGCCGGGGCGGGGACCATCGCGCTCCGGCTGGCGTACCGCCCGCCGCTGCACGCCCGGGCTCTGCTGGACTTCCTCGCGGTACGGGCGTTGCCCGGTGTGGAGGCGGTCCACGACGGGACCTACCACAGGGGTCTGCGGTTGCCGCACGGCACCGGCCAGGTGGCGCTGACCCCGACGGAAGGGCACGTGGCGGCGACGTTGCGGCTCGCCGACCTGCGCGATCTGGCGCCGGCGGTGGCCCGCTGCCGCCGGTTGCTCGATCTGGACGCGGATCCGGTGGCCATCGACGCCACGCTGGCCGCCGACCCGGCGCTGGCCCCGGCGATCGCCGCCGAACCCGGCATCCGCGTCCCCCGCGCCGTCGACGGCTTCGAGCAGGCCGTCCGCGCCATCATCGGCCAACAGGTCTCGGTCACCTCCGCAAGAACAACCCTCACCCGCCTCCTCACCGCGCACGCTCGCGTTGATCATGAAGTTGTTGCCACCGGCACCGGCGTGTCGGAGCAACAACTTCATGATCAACCGGGCGAGCTGCGGGGGTTTCTGGGGGCGGAGGAGCTTTTGGGCCTCCCGGATTCAGCGTTCGGGATGCCGGTGGGGCGGCGGGAGGCGCTGCGAGGGCTGGCTCGGGCCGTCAGCGACGGGACGGTGGACCTCGCTCCCGGGGTGGATCGGGAGGACGCCGTCCGGCGGCTGCTCGCGCTGCCCGGCATCGGCCCATGGACCGCCAACTACCTGGCCATGCGCGCCTACGGCGACCCGGACGTCCTCCTCAGCTCCGACCTCGCGGTCCGGCGCGGCGCCGCCGCGCTCGGCCTGCCCGACACCCCGCCAACCCTCGACAGGTACGCCGAACGGTGGCGTCCCTGGCGGTCCTACGCCACGATCAGACTCTGGAGAGCGGCATGAACATCGACAGCACCGTACTGAGCACACCGGCCGGCCCACTGAGCATCCTCGCCGGCCCCGACGGTGACGTACTGGCGGCCGGCTTCACAGCGGACCCGGCGGCGCTGCCGCCCCTGATCCACCCGGCCCTGCGGGCACCGCTACGGGAGCGGGCCGACCTCGGCCCGGTCAGTGCGGCCGTCCACTCCTACCTGGACGGTGACCTCGCCGCCATCGACGCGGTGCCGGTCCGTCAACGCACCGGTGGAGAGTTCATGGCGCACGCCTGGCAGGTGCTGCGCGAGGTGCCGCCCGGCACCCCGGTCACCTACACCGGGTACGCCGCACTGGCCGGTCGCCCACCGGCGGTCCGAGCCGCAGCGGCCGCCTGCGCCCGGAACGCGGCAGCCCTCTTCGTGCCCTGCCACCGGGTTCTTCGCACCGACGGCACGCTCGGTGGCTACCGCTGGGGGCTGGACGTGAAGAAGTGGCTTCTCGGTCATGAGCGGCGCTTGACAACAAGCTGACAGGAGCACCGACACTCATTGACGCTACCGTCTGGTAGTGCCTGTGGAGAGCGACGGCGACCCGGCCGCCCGGGCCGCCGCGGGCACCCACCCCGTGCACAACCTCTGGCGGCTGCGCCCCTACCTGCGCCCGTACGCCGCCGAGTTCGCCTGGCTGCTCGTCGCGGGCCTCGCCGGCACCGCGGCCGGGATCGCCGTACCACTTGTCGTGCAGCGGGTCGTGGACGGGCCGGTGGCCCGACACGAACCGGCCGGGCTGCTCCAGCTCGGCGGCCTGGCCCTGCTGCTCGGCGTCGTCGAGGCGGTGCTCATCTTCATCCGCCGGTGGGTGCAGTCGTCCTCGGCGGTGGGCATGGAGGCGGCGCTGCGCGCCGACGTCTACGCCCACCTGCAACGGCTGCCAACCAGCTTCCACGACCGCTGGCAGTCCGGCCAGTTGCTCTCCCGGATCACCAGTGACCTGTCGGTGATCCGCCGGTTCCTCTCCTTCGGCGTCTTCTTCCTGGTGCTCAACCTGACCACGTACGTGGTGGTGGTGGTGCTGTTGATCAACCTGCACCCGGCGCTCGGGGTGCTGGTCGCGGCCAGCGCGGTGCCGCTGCTGCTGATCAGTCGCCGGTTCGGCCGGCACTACCACGCCGCGTCCCGCCGGATGCAGGATCAGCAGGGCGACGTGGCGACGCTGGTCGAGGAGACCGCGCAGGGCCTGCGCACCATGAAGGCGTACGGGCGGGGGCCCGAGCTGGCCGCTCGCTTCGCCGGTGCGGCCCGGCGGCTGCACGACACGGGCGTCGGCAAGGGGCGGCTGCTGGCGAACACCTCGGCGCTGCTCGACCTGGTGCCCAACGTGACACTGGGCGTGGTGCTGGCGGCCGGGGCGGCCGCCGTGGCGCACGGCGCGCTCACCATCGGCGAGCTTGTCGCGTTCGTCAGCCTCCAACTGATGCTCATCTGGCCGGTGCAGTCGCTCGGTTGGATCATCGCCAACGGTCAGGAGGCGGCCACCGCCGCCGACCGCATCCAGGAGGTGCTGGACACTCCACCGCAGATAGTGGATTCTCCCGGCGCCGTCGCGTTGCCACGCGAGGCGGTGCACGGTCGGCTGCGCTTCGAGCGGGTCGGCTTCAGCTACCCGGGCGCCACCACTGGGGTGCTGCGCGAGATCGACCTGACCATCGAGCCGGGCGAGACGCTGGCCCTGGTCGGCGCCACCGGCTCGGGCAAGAGCACGCTGCTCTCCCTGGTGCCCCGGCTGCACGAGGTGACCGCCGGCCGGATCACCCTCGACGGGCACGACCTGCGCGAGCTGCGGCTGGCCTCACTACGCCGGCTGGTCGGGGTGGCGTTCGAGGAGCCGACACTCTTCTCCATGTCGGTGCGGGAGAACCTCACACTGGGTCGCCCGGACGCCGGTGACGACGAGATCCGCGCAGCCCTCGCGCTGGCCCAGGCCGACTTCGCGTACGACCTGCCGTGGGGGTTGGCGACCCGGGTCGGCGAGCAGGGGTTGTCCCTCTCCGGCGGGCAACGACAACGGCTCGCGCTGGCGAGGGCCGTGCTCGGCCGACCGGCGGTGCTGGTGCTGGACGACCCGCTCTCCGCTCTCGACGTGCACACCGAGGCCCTCGTCGAAGCGGCGCTACGGCGGGTCCTGCGCGACAGCACCGCGCTGCTGGTGGTGCACCGGCCGTCGACGATCGCGCTGGCCGACCGGGTCGCCCTGCTGGAGGACGGACGGATCACCGCGACCGGCCGGCACTCCGACCTGCTGGCCACCGTCCCGGCGTACCGGGCACTGCTCGCCGCCGAGCCGCCCGCCGGGCATCCACCAGCGGCTGGGGCCAACGACCCCAGTTCGTCCCCTTCGGACGGGTGGGGGCTGGTGCGCTCGTGAGCGTGCCGGAGCAGGCCGACCCACCTCCCGAGGAGGAACCCGAGCTCACCCGCTGGCGCGGAACCGCCACCGACCCGGAGGCCGACCGGAGTCGAGCCGAGGACACCAGCCCCGAGGCGGTGGCCCGGCTACGCCGGCTCAGCCGCGCCCTGCTGCGCGACCTGCTCCGCCCGCATCGGAAGCGTCTCGCCGCGGCGGTCGCCCTGCTGCTGGCCCAGAACGCCGCCGCGATGGCCGGCCCGTACCTGGTCATGATCGGCATCGACCGGACCATAGCGCCGTTGCGCGCCGGCGACGCCGGCCCGCTGGTCGCCGTCGCCGGAGCGTTCGCGGTGGCCGCGGTGACCGAGTACGCGGCCCGCCGCGGCTTCCTCACCCTCTCCGCCCGGATCGGCCAGGCCGTCCTGCTCGACCTGCGGCAGCGGGTGTTCGGGCACTTCCTGCGGCTGTCGGTGGGCTTCCACGAGCGGTACACGTCCGGCCGGATGGTCTCCCGGCTCACCAGCGACCTGGACTCGATCGCCGAGCTGGTCGACGGCGGGATCGACAGCCTGGTGCTGGCCGGGCTCTCGATCCTGTCGGTGGCCGCCATCCTGCTCTGGCTGGACCTGCCGCTGGCTGCCGTGACGCTGTTCGCCTTCCCTTTCCTGTTCTGGCTCTCCCGCTGGTTCGCCAGGTCGTCGGCCAGCGCGTACCGACGGACCCGGGACGCGGTCGCGCTGGTCATCGTGCACTTCGTCGAGTCGATGCGGGGCATCCGGGCGGTACAGGCGTTCCGCCGGGAGCCTCGCAACCAACGAATCTTCGTGGCGCTCGGCGACGACTACCGGCGGAGCAGTCTGCACGCGTTCCGGCTGATCGCCACGTACTCGCCCGCGATCAAGCTGATCGGCAACGTCACAGTGGCGGTGGTGCTCTGCTACGGCGGCTGGCGGGTGCTCGGCGGGCAGACCGAGATCGGCGTGCTCGCCGCGTTCCTGCTCTACCTGCGCCGCTTCTTCGAGCCGATGCAGGAGCTGAGCCAGTTCTACAACTCGTTGCAGTCGGCCACCGCCGCACTCGAGAAGCTGGCCGGGGTGCTCGACGAACGACCGGCCGTCGCCGAACCGGCCCGGCCCACACCGCTGCCCACCGGTCCCGGCCGTGGGGAACTGATCTTCCGCGCGGTCGGCTTCGGCTACCGGGCCGACACCCCGATCCTCTGCCGACTGGAGTTGACAGTGCCGGCCGGGCAGACAGTGGCGCTGATCGGCCCCACCGGGGCGGGCAAGTCGACTATCGCGAAGCTGGTCGCCCGGTTCCACGACCCCGACACCGGCACGGTCCGGCTGGACGGGGTCGACCTGCGCGACGTACGCGACGCGGACCTGCGCCGCGCGGTGGTGCTGGTGACGCAGGAGAACCACCTCTTCAGCGGGACCGTCGCGGAGAACATCCGGTTCGGTCGCCCGGGGGCCGACGACGACGCCGTCCAGGCCGCCGCGCGGGCGATCGGCGCGCACGACTTCATCGCCGCACTACCCGAGGGGTACGCCACTCAAGTGCACCGGCGCGGCGGCCGGCTCTCCGCCGGGCAGCGGCAACTGGTCGCGTTCGCCCGCGCGTTCCTGGCCGACCCGACAGTGCTCATCCTGGACGAGGCGACGTCGTCGCTGGACGTGCCGACGGAACGCCTTGTGCAGCGGGCACTCGGCACCATCCTGCGCGACCGCACCGCACTGGTGATCGCACACCGACTCTCCACTGTGGAGACAGCCGACCGGGTACTCGTCCTCGACGGCGGAACTGTCGTCGAGGACGGCCCACCCGCTGTTCTTGCCGAGGCCGACGGCAGGTACGCCGCCCTGCACCGCCAGTGGCGTGACTCGCTGATCTAGCCGGGTCGCCCCGTCGCGGCCACAACCGCCGGCCGGTGTGTTCCGTCGCAACTACGTCGCCCCGCACCCGGCAGGTGCCTACGATCGCAAGATGACCGACACGGCGAGGACGGCCCGCGCCGGCGTTCCCGAGCGTCCGACACTGGACGGGCTCGAGGAGAGCTGGGCACGCCGCTGGCAGGAGGAAGGCACGTACGCGTTCGACCGCTCGAAGCAGCGCAGCGACGTGTTCTCGATCGACACCCCGCCGCCGACCGTATCGGGCGAGTTGCACATGGGGCACGTCTTCTCGTACACGCACACCGACACCACAGCCCGGTACCAGCGGATGCGCGGCAAGGCCGTCTTCTACCCGATGGGCTGGGACGACAACGGCCTGCCCACCGAGCGTCGGGCACAGAACGTGTACGGGGTGCGCTGCGATCCGGCGCTGCCGTACGACCCGGTGTGGCGGCCACCGGCGGCTCCGGTCGACGACGCGGCCCGCCGCAACCCCACCCCGATCTCCCGGCGCAACTTCATCGAGCTGTGCGAACGGCTGACGGTCACCGACGAGCAGGCCTTCGAGGCGCTGTGGCGGCGGCTCGGGCTCTCGGTGGACTGGTCCCTGACGTACACGACGATCGGTCGGATCGCCCGGACCACCAGCCAACGGGCGTTCGTCCGCAACCTGCGCCGCGGCGAGGCGTACCAGTCGGAGGCGCCGACCCTCTGGGATGTCGGCTTCGCCACCGCTGTCGCCCAGGCGGAGTTGGAGGACCGGGAGCGCCCCGGCGCCTACCACCGGCTGCGGTTCACCGCGGCCGACGGGCGTGAGGTGCTCATCGACACCACCCGGCCCGAGCTGTTGCCGGCCTGTGTGGCGCTGGTCTGTCACCCCGACGACGAGCGGTACGCCGACCTGGTGGGCGGCACCGTGCGCAGCCCGCTGTTCGACGTCGAGGTGCCGGTGTACGCCCATCCCCTCGCCGAACCCGGCAAGGGCACCGGCGTCGCGATGGTCTGCACCTTCGGTGACCTGACCGACGTTACCTGGTGGCGTGAGCTGGGGTTGGACACCCGGGTGGTGATCGGCCGGGACGGTCGGTTGCTCCCCGAGCCGCCGCACGGGGTGCCGACCCAGCCGTACGCGGCGCTGGCCGGGCAGACAGTCAACGGCGCCCGCCGGGAGATCGTCGGGATGCTGGCCGACACCGGTGACCTGATCGGCGAGCCGCGTCCGATCACCCACCCGGTCAAGTTCTACGAACGCGGCGATCGGCCACTGGAGATCGTCTCGACTCGACAGTGGTATCTGCGCAACGGCGGCCGGGACGAGGCGCTGCGAGCCACGCTGCTGGGCAGGGGCGAGCAGCTGCACTGGGTGCCGGCGCACATGAAACACCGCTACGACAACTGGGTGGGCGGCCTCAACGGGGACTGGCTGGTCAGCCGTCAACGCTTCTTCGGCGTGCCGGTGCCCGTGTGGTACCGGCTCGACGACACTGGCGAGCCGGACTGGTCCCACCCTCTCACGCCGGACGAGTCGGCGCTGCCGGTCGATCCATCCAGCGATCCGGCACCCGGTTACGACGAGTCGCAACGCGGCCGACCGGGCGGCTTCATCGGCGACCCGGACGTGCTGGACACCTGGGCCACGTCCTCGGTGACCCCGCAGATCGTCGGTGGCTGGGAGACCGACCCGGACCTGTTCGCCAGGGTCTTCCCGATGGACCTGCGCCCGCAGGGGCAGGAGATCATCCGGACCTGGCTCTTCGACAGCGTGGTCCGTTCGCACTTCGAGCACGGGGTGCTGCCCTGGCGGGACACGGTGCTCTCGGGCTGGATCCTCGACCCGGACCACAAGAAGATGGCCAAGTCCAAGGGGAACGTGGTCACCCCGCTGGCCCTGCTGGAGCAGCACGGCTCGGACGCGGTGCGCTACTGGGCGGCCAGCGGCAAACCCGGCATGGACCTGGCCTTCGACCCGGCGCAGATCAAGGTCGGCCGGCGACTGGCCACCAAACTGCTCAACGCGTCCAAGTTCGCGCTCGGGCTGGGCGCGGCGGACGCGCTGCGCGCCCCGTACGACAACTCCAGCTCAGCGCGTCTGACGCCACGCCGCGACCTGGAGTCGTCGGCGACAACACCACTGGACCGGGCCATGCTCGCCGAGCTGGCCACCGTGGTCACCGCCGCGAGCGCCGCCTTCGACGCGTACGACCACACGGCGGCCCTGCAGGTCACCGAGGCGTTCTTCTGGCGGTTCTGCGACGACTACATCGAGCTGGTCAAGGAGCGGGCCTACGGCACCGGCGCGGCGGCCGACTCCGCACGGGCCGCGCTGGCCTCGGCGCTGTCGGTGCAGCTGCGGTTGTTCGCCCCGGTGCTGCCGTACGTGACCGAGGAGGTCTGGTCGTGGTGGCGGTACGGCTCGGTGCACCAGGCGCCGTGGCCCACCACCTACGAGGTGGCCCGCACGATCGAGGGCTCGGGTGAGCCGGCGCTGCTGCGGCTCGCCGGTGACGCGTTGAGCCAGGTGCGACGGGCCAAGTCGGAGCGGAAGCTGTCGATGAAGGCGGAGGTGCCGTTGGCGGAGGCGCTCGGCCCGGCGGCGCTGCTGGAGCAGCTCACGCTGGTCGCCGACGACCTACGGGCGGCCGGCCGGATCGGCAAACTCGACCTGCTCCCGGACCGTACCCCGGAGTTGGTCATCGCCTGCGCCTTCTGACCCGGGTCCGCCGCCGCCCGAGCGGGCGGCGGCGGACCGGCGGGTCACCAGCCGCGCAGGAAACGCAGCCCGAGCAGGAACGCGATCACGGAGGGCCCCACCAGCAGGGTGATCGCCTGGAGGCGGTACGGCATCCGGTGTCGGGTCAACTCGCCCGCGTTGCCCAGCACGATGGCCCCGGCCAGCATCAGGAACGCGCCCCACCAACCGGTCTCCAGGTGGATCAGGTCCACCCGGATCAGTTGCAGGGTCACGCCGAGCAGCGCTCCGGTCAGCGCGAGCAGGGCCACCGCCCGGTGCAGGCCCCGGGCCAGCGGGTGGGCCGCACGCCAGCCGTAGGTGCCGGCCACCGCCAGGCAGGGCAGCACCACCATGAGCGGCCAACCTCGCCCCATCACGCCGAACATCAGCAGCGCGCCGACCGCGAACACCATCGTGCCGACGCAGGCGAGCATGTACCCGCCGAAGGCCCGGCCGCCGCCGCGAGCCAGCAACGGCCCACCGCTGGCCGCGATCAACGCGGCCGGGATCAGGATGAACACCGCCCACCAGTGGAACTGGCCGCTGCCCTGAGCCGCAGTGGCGACAGTGGCACAGGCCAGCCCGGCAACGGCCAGGCTGGTCAGCCACGGCCGGCTGCTCCGGGAGTATGGCTCAGCCAACGACGTCCGCTCCGCTTCGACGCTCACGCCCACCAGCCTGGCCCGAGGTGGCCCGCCCGGTCCATCCGGCCAGCCCTACCGCCACGCGGGGGCTGGCCGGAACGGCGTCTCGCATCGCTGTCAGCTCGTCTCGCCGGCCACGCTGAACGAGCGCAGGCGGTCGATGGCGAGCACTGTGAAGCCGACGCTGACCAGCGCGGTCATCACCGACGCCACCGGCACCGACACGCTCGTCTCCAGCAGCCCGGTGGGGGCGATCCGGTCGGCGAGGGCGATCACGTACTGCTGGATGGAGAGCACCTTGGTGCCGCTGACGAAGTTGCCCAGCAGCCCCTCCCAGATCAGCACGTAGACCAGCCCGAGCAGCACCGGCCGCCTGGTGACCAGGCTGAGCGCGAGGAACAACGCCGAGTACGCGAGCGCGCCGAGCGCCGCCGCGACCGCCAGCGCCAGCCCGAGGCGTACCGAGTCGGCGAGCACGCCCGCGACGTAGAGCGGCACCGCGACGGTGGCCGCGCTGACCCCGGCGGCCACAGCGAGCTTCGGCAGCACGATCTGCCAGCGCGGCAGCGGCTTGGTCAGGATGTGCACCACGGTGCCGTCGTCGATCTCGGCGCCCAACACGCCCGTGCCGATGATCAGCGCAACCACCGGCAGCACCACGGCCAGCCCTAGACCGACAAGCACCGGCGGCCCCCACTCGCCCGGGTCCACCCCCAGCGACCGGCAGAGCACGGCCAGTCCGAGCAGCACCAACGGCAGCGGTAGCAGCAGCAGGAACCGACGTCGGCCGAACAAACCGCGCGCGGTGATCCAGGTAACTGTCGACATGTCAGGCCTCCACCAGGTAGGAGAAGACGCTCTCCAGGGACTCGTCGGACGGCACCAGCTGGCGTACCCGGATGCCCTTGTTCAGCGCGATCCGAGGCAGCGCCCGGGTGAACGCGCCGTAGTCACCGGCCCGCACTGTCAAGCCGGTCGGGTCCAACTCGACCCCACTCACCGACGCCTCCGCGATCAGCGCGACGGCCAGCGCCCGGTCGTCGGTGGAGCGCACCGCGAAGACGTGCGGACGGTTGGTCATCAACCGGCGGATGGTCCGGAAGTCGCCGGAGGCGGCCAACCGGCCGGCCACCATCACCTGCACCGTTCCGGAGACCTGTTCGACCTCCTCCAGGATGTGCGAGCTGAACAGGATCGTCCGGCCGGCGTCACCCAGGGTGTGCAACAGCTGCATCATGTGCAGCCGTTGGCGCGGGTCCATGCCGTTGAACGGCTCGTCGAGCAGCAGCACCTGCGGGTCGTGCACCAGCGCGGCGGCCACCCGGGCACGCTGGCGCATGCCCTTGGAGTACGTGCCGATCCGGCGGTCCTGCGCCGACTCCAGCTCCACCAGGTCGATCGCCCGTCGGGCCGCGGCCGCCGGGTCGGGCAGTCGGTGCAGCTTCGCGCTGGCCAGCACGAACTCGTACGCGGTGAGGAAACCCTGCACCGCCTCCCGTTCGCTGACCAGCCCCAGCCGCCGGTAGACGTCGGGGTTGCGCCAGGTCGGCTCGTCGTCGAGGGTGACAGTGCCGCGCGACGGGGCGAGGAACCCGGCCATCATGTGCAGCAGGGTGGTCTTGCCGGCGCCGTTCGGGCCGAGCAGCCCGGTCACGCCAGGCCCCAGGGCCATGCTGATGTCGTTGACCGCGACCACGTTGCCGTACCACCGGGACACCCCGGTCAGGCTCAGCGTGCTCATCAGGAGGCGACCTTCCGGTAGCGGGCCAGCAGGAGGGCTGTCGCGCCGGCGACCAACAGCACCGCGGCCACTGCGTAGACCGGGCCGAACCCGCCGATCATCATCTCGCCCGGATCGCCCTCGACCAGCAGGTCACCCAGCGACCAGATGCCCACCCCCTGCACCAGCGTGGAGGGCGAGGCGAGCCCGGCCAGCTCGTTGGCGGCGCGCGACGGCAGGATGCTCAGCACCCCGACGATCGGGGTGGTCATCAGGAAGACCGCCACCACCCCACCGGCGGCGAAGGCGCGCTTGCCGGTCAGCGAGGCGACCAGCAGCCCGACCGAGGCGAAGACCACAGCCCACAGCCCGGCGTAGAGCAGCCCGGGCAGCAGGTCGAGCAGCTCGTTCCACACCCCGCGCATGCCCTGCTTGGTGGTGAAGGCGGCACCCAGGAACATCAGCAGCTGCGGCCCGCCGAGCAACAGCCAGAGGGCGGTGACCAGCGCCAGCAGCTTGGCCAGCGCGTAGTCGGAGCGCGGCAGCGGCCGGGAGAAGTACAGCGGCAGCACACCGCTGCGCAGGTCCCGGGAGACCAGCTCCGGGGCGACGACCGCGACGAAGAAGATGACAAGCCAGCTCATCGCGTCGGCGAACTGGGCGTACGTGGCGACCGGCTCGCCGATCTGGCTGCGTACCGCGGCCAGGGCCACCGCGACCAGGGCGACGATGCCGACCACCAGCCACGGGAAGATCTTGGCCTTGGCGCTGCGCCCGAGACCGAACGCGGTCCGCAGACCGTGCAGGTAGAGCGCGCCGAAGACCTGTCGGCGACCGAGCCTCGGACCTTCGTAGCGTTGGTAGCCGATGTCGTGGATCACGCCTGTCGGCGTGGCGCGCACGGCGGTGGTGGACGGCTCAGGCATGAGTGAGCTCCCTCGTGGCGAAGAGTTCGGCCACCCGGTGCCGGCGCTGGTCGAGTCGGTGCAGTGGCAGGTCCAGTTCGGCGACCGCACCGAGGATCAGGTCGTAGGTGTCGTCGTCGGCGAGCGGCACGAGCAGCAGTCGCCCGTCCCGGGCGACAGGCAGTTTCAGCTCGGCGAGCCGGGCGGCGAGTTCCTCGGTGCCCTCGCTGACCTCCACGGCGAGCACGTCGGTGGCAGAGGTCATCGCGGAGATGTTGTCGGCGCGCAGCAACCGGCCGCCGTCGATGGCGATCAGCGTGTCGCAGATCCGCTCCACCTCGCCGAGCAGGTGCGAACAGACCAGCACGGAGATGCCGAACTCGGTGCCGATCCGGTGTACCAGGGCCAGCATGGCGTCGCGGCCGGCCGGGTCGAGGCCGTTCGTCGGTTCGTCCAGCAACAGCAGGTCGGGGTCGTGCACCAGCGCCTGGGCCAGCTTGACGCGCTGCTTCATGCCGGTCGAGTAGCCACCGACCGGGCGATAGCGCTCCTCGTAGAGCCCCACGTGCCGCAACGCCTCCGAGGCCCGCTCGCGAGCCGCGGTGCGGGGCAGCCCGCTCATCCGACCGAGGTGGGTGACCAGTTCGGCGGCGGACAGGTCCGGTGGGAGGCAGTCGTGTTCCGGCATGTAGCCGACCCGGCTGCGGACAGCCGCCGGGTCTGCGGTCGGGTCGATGCCGAGCACCGAGACCTGACCGCTGGTCGGTGCGATCAGGCCGAGCAGAATCTTGATCAAGGTGGATTTGCCGGCGCCGTTCGCGCCCACCAGGCCGATGATCCCGGGCTCGACGGCGACGGTGAGGTCGGCCAACGCGGTGACCCGACCTCCGTACGTCTTGGTGAGCGACTGGGTCGCGATCAGTGTCACGCGCCCAGCGTAGGGAGTCGATGCCCGGCAGGGACACCGGCACGCCCCCGGCACTCCCCTGATCCTTTCCCAGCCGGACCCCTAAGGTCCCCCGCTGCGGCTCACGCCACGTTTCCGCCGGTCCCGCACTCGACCCGACCCCGCCTTGGGAAAGACCCGTCCAAGGTGACACCATTCACCTCCCGTTCACCAGGCGGCTCGACCCGCCCGGTGATCGACCGACGACGCGGGAGGGATCCTGATGGCCGAGGTGGGCGTCCCCAAGGTGAGCGTCGTGGTGCCGGCGTACAACTGCGGTCCACACATCGAGAAGCTCGCTGCCTCGCTGCTGCGCCAGTCACTGCCCGCCGACGAGTTCGAAGCCATCTTCGTCGACGACGGCTCGACCGACGGCACCGCGAAGCGGCTGGACCGGCTGGCCGCCGAGCACCCGCACATCAGGGTGCTGCACATCGAGAACTCCGGCTGGCCGTCGCGGCCGCGCAACCTCGGCGTCGAGCACGCCCGCGGCGAGTACGTCTTCTTCGCCGACGACGACGACTGGTTCGCCGACGAGGCACTGGAGCGGCTCTACGCCTGCGCGAAGGCGAACGACGCCGACATCGTGGTGGGGAAGATGGCCGGGTACGGACGCCCGGTGCCGCGGGAGCTGTTCCGCAAGAACCGCTTCGACGCCACCCTCGGCAACTCCCCCCTTGTCGACAGCCTGACCTGTCACAAGTTGTTCCGGCGGTCGTTCCTCAACGAGCATGATCTGCGGTTTCCGGAGGGCGGCAAGCGTCGGCTGGAGGACCACTCGATGGTCATCCGGGCTTACTTCCTGTCCCGGCGCACCTCAGTGCTGTCCGACTACGTCTGCTACCACCACGTCCAGCGGGGCGACGCGCGCAACGTCACAGCGGGCGAGCTGGACCCGGCGAGCTACTTCGCCAGCGTGCGGGAGGCGCTGGACGTGGTGGACGCCAACACCGAGCCGGGCCCGCTGCGGGACCGGCTGCACCGGCGTTGGATGCGCAACGAGATGCTCAGCCGACTGCGCGGCAAGCGGCTGCTGAACGCCCCCGAGGAGTGGCTGGAGCAGGTCGCGCTGGAGATCCAGAAGATCATCCAGGACCGCTTCGCTCCGGGCGTCGCCGGTGGTCTGCCGCCCCTGCTGCGAGCCGTGGCGTACCTGGCCGAGCAGGGGCGCGTCGCGGACCTGCGCAGGCTTGCCCGTTGGGAGGCGGGCATCGCCGCACACGGCACTGTCGATGAATTCCAACGTGTCGACCACGCCGTCACGGTGACCGTCGCCGCCGAGCTGCGCGCCGCGGACCAGCCGGTCGGGTTCCGCGCCGACGAGGGCCGCGACGTGCTGATGCTCCCGATGGAGGAGGTCACCCCCGAGGTGCTCGACGCCACCGCGCAGGTGCGCAAGGCCCGCCTGGACCTGGTGGCCCGCCATCGGGAGACCGGCGCCGAGATCTTCATTCCGAACACCTTCCAGACCGAGCGGATCACCGGTACGACCGGAGCGGACACCGTCCACCTGGTGCACCGGGCCACCGCCACCATCGACTTCGCCGCCCTCAACGGCGGCCGGACCAGGGGCAGCTGGCAGCTCAAGGCCCGGATCACCAACGTGGGCTGGACCGAGGACGCGCGGCTGCCGTTGGTGTTCATCTGCCGGGCCGACGGCTCGCGACCCCGGATCCGCGACGAGCGGAAGGTGTGGAACCGGGTGCGGTCCGCGGTAGGCCGACGGATCAAGCGCTGATCCGCCCGCGGGGGTCTTGGAGTGGCGCCCTCGACCGATGGGCGGTCGGCTGCGAAACTGTGTGCCGGTCAGCGAGTGGGGGGTGTGGATGAGCAACGGCTGGGTGCTGCCCGACGAGGTGCTACGGGACGCACCGGCGTACACGCCACGTCCCGGTGAGCTCGCGGATCTGGAGCTGCTGCTGACCGGCGCGTACGCCCCTCTGACCGGTTTCATGACCCGCGCCGACCTGGTCTCGGTCAGCCGACGCGGCCGGCTGGCCGACGGCACACCGTGGCAGGTCGCTGTCGTCCTCCAGGTGCCGGCCGCCCTGGCGCAGAGCTTCGATCCGCGCGACCCGGCCCGCCGGGCGCTCGTGCTGACCGACGGGGAGGGCGCACCGACGGCCGCCCTGGACGTGGCCGACGTCTGGCCGGTCCGCGAGGGCGTGGCGGGAGTGGGCGGCCAGGTTCGGCGGCTGGGCGACGGGGGGCACGGTCCGTTCCAGCGCCTGCGGCGTAACCCCGAGGAGGTCCGTGCGCTGCTGCCCCCGGGGCGGGTGCTCGGGGTGATCGCCGACCGGCCGCTGCATCGTCCACAGCTCGCCCAGATCGCCCACGCCGCCCGCACCCTGGCCGCTCACCTGCTCGTGATGATCCCGGTCGGCGAGGGCGGCGCAGACGGGCTTCCGCCGGAGGCGCTGGTCCGTACGATCTTCGCCGCCCGGGACCGGATGCCACCCGCCACCCTGGTCGCGGTGCCGCTGTCGCACCGACGCGAGGAGATCAGCGACGCGCTGCTGCGCGCCCGGGTCTCGGCCGCGTACGGGGTCACCCATCTGCTCTCCACCGGGGAGATGCTCTCCGGCGCCGGGCTGCGGGTGCTGGTGCCGCGCGAACTCGCCTACGACAATCGGGACGGGCAGTGGCGTTGGCGGGAGGACATCCCACCGCGCAACCGCCGGCTCGCGCTGACCCAGCCGGAGATCGACGACCTGCTCGACCGGGGTTTCCCGCTGCCGGAGTGGCACACCCCGCCCGCTGTGGCACGGGAGTTGGCCCGGGCCCGGCCACCGCGTCGGCAGCGCGGGCTGGTGGTCTTCCTGACCGGCCTCTCCGGCTCCGGCAAGTCGACGATCGCCCGAGGGCTGGCGGACGCGTTACGGGAGAGCGGCGACCGCACGGTGACCCTGCTCGACGGGGACGTGGTGCGCCGGGAACTCTCCGCCGGGCTCGGCTTCAGCAAGACCGACCGGGATCTCAACGTCCGGCGGATCGGCTGGGTTGCCGCCGAGATCGCCCGGCACCGTGGGGTGGGCATCTGCTGTCCGATCGCTCCGTACGCGGCGGCTCGGGCCACCGCCCGGGAGATGGCCCTCGCCGCCGGATCGGGTTTTGTGCTGGTGCACGTGGCCACGCCACTGGAGGTGTGCGAGCGGCGGGACCGCAAGGGCCTGTACGCGCGAGCGCGGGCCGGCCTGCTCACCGGGATGACCGGCATCGACGACCCGTACGAGGAGCCGACCGACGCCGATCTCGTGCTCGACACCACCGACCTGAGCGTGGCGGACGCGGTGCAGGCAGTGCTGCACCATCTGACCGAGACCGGCTGGGTGGAGTTGAAGATCGCCACCGCCTGAGGCGTCGCCGTACCCGTTCCTTCCACAGCTGAGCGGCACGCGCTAGTGTTCATCTTTGTTGGAACACGTTTGACCGCGTGAGGGTACGTGGAGGCTCGGGGAGGCACGGCGGATGCTCGCTCAGCAGCGGCAGGCTGCCATCCTGGAGCGGGTCCGCTCGACCGGCGGCGTCCGGGTCAGCGAGTTGGCAACCGAGTTCGGCGTGTCCGACATGACCATCCGGCGTGACCTCGATGCGCTGCACGAGCGCGGCCTGCTGGCCAAGGTGCACGGCGGCGCCACCACGACCGGGCCAAGCTCGACCGACGAGCCGGGCTTCCGCGCCAAGTCGGTCCGCCAACTGCCCGAGAAGGCCGCCATCGCCGACCGGGCCGCTCAGCTGGTCCGCCCGGGAGCGGCGGTCGCGCTCTCCGCCGGCACCACCACGGCCGAGCTGGCCCGCCGGCTGGTGGACGTGCCCGAGCTGACAGTGGTGACCAACTCGCTGCCGGTGGCCGAGATCATGCACGCCGGTGGCCGCCCGGACCAGACGGTGGTGCTCACCGGCGGCGTACGCACACCCTCGGACGCGCTGGTCGGTCCGCTCGCGGTCGGGGCCGTCCGGTCACTGCACCTGGACCTGCTCTTCCTGGGCGTCCACGGCATCACCGAGCGGGCCGGCTTCACCACCCCGAACCTGATGGAGGCGGAGACCGATCGGGCGCTCGTGGCGGCGGCGGACCAGCTTGTGGTGCTCGCCGACCACACCAAGTGGGGCACTGTCGGCATCTCCTCGATTGTCGGGTTGGCGGCGGCCCACGTACTGGTCAGCGACGACCGGTTGCCTCCACCCGCACGACGGGTACTCGGCGAACACGTGGGCGAATTGATCATGGTGAAGGCAACAGGGGGCGGGCCGCGTGACGCGCACGCCGACAACTGAGGGGACGGCGCCGTGAAGCGCACCGCGATCAACCTGGCCGACGGCCGGGAGCTGATCTACTTCGACGAGCGCGACGACGCGGTCCGCGACCAGCCGGACCGCCGGGACCTGCCGCCACCTCCCCCCGCGTCGCAACTGCGCTACGACCCGTTGACCGACGAGTGGGTGGCGGTCGCCGTGCACCGGCAGACCCGCATCTTCCTCCCGCCGGCGAACGAGTGCCCTCTCGACCCTTCGGTGGGCGACCGGCTGACCGAGATCCCCGCACCCGACTACGACGTGGTGGTCTTCGAGAACCGGTTCCCGTCGCTGAGCGGTCGGGTGGCCGAGGAGCCCGGGGAGATCACCCCGTTCACACCGGTCCGGCCGGGCCTCGGCAGGTGCGAGGTGGTCTGCTTCACGTCGGATCACAACGCCTCCTTCGCCAGCCTGCCGCCGCGCCGGGTCCGCACGGTGCTGGACGCCCTCGCCGACCGGACCGAGGTGCTCGGCGCGCTGCCCGGCGTCGAGCAGATCTTCTGCTTCGAGAACCGGGGCGTTGAAATCGGTGTCACGCTGCACCATCCGCACGGCCAGATCTACGCGTACCCCTTCGTGACGCCGCGCACCCGCGCGCTGCTGGCCGCGGCGCGCCGGCACGCCGAGCGGACCGGTGGGGGCAACCTGTACGCGGACGTGCTGGCCGCCGAGCGCGCCACCGGCGACCGGGTGGTCACGGAGAACGAACACTGGACGGCGTTCGTCCCGGCGGCCGCCCGCTGGCCGTTCGAGGTGCACATCGCACCGCACCGCGTGGTGCCGGACATCCCGGCGCTCAGCGACAGCGAGCGGGACGCCTTCGGGTCGCTCTACCTGGATCTACTGCGCCGCTTCGACGGCCTGTTCGACATGCCGATGCCGTACATCTCGGCCTGGCACCAGGCTCCCGTGCGGGTCGACCGCGAACTGGGCCACCTGCACCTACAGCTGTTCAGCATCCGACGGGCCACGGACAAGCTGAAATACCTGGCGGGCTCCGAGTCCGGGATGGGGGTCTTCATCAACGACATCGCTCCGGAACGCGCCGCGGACCTGCTGCGCGCCGCCTGAGCAACCCTGCTGTGCGCGCGGCCTGCGCTTGGTGCGCGGCCTGAGCGTGGCGCGCGGCCTGAGCGTGGCGCGCGGCCTGAGCGTGGCGGGAAACAGGGCGCGGGGGGCCCGGGACAGGGCCCCCCGCAGGGAAGGGACGGCTGGCTGTGCACGGCACAGCCGGGAAGGCTGGCTGATCGGCGCACGGGTGCCGCGGGTCGACCGTGGTCAACCTTCCTGGACGCGACTGGCATCTCGTCCATCCTGGTCAACGAGGCGCGCCGGCCGCAGTGACGCCGATCGGCGCGGCGGCGCTTGACACGCCGAAGCCCGCCGGCTGAGGTGCCGGCGGGCTCCGATGACGCGGTACGCCTGGATCAGGCAGCGATCTTGCGGGCCAGGTTCTCGTCGAGCGCGTTCATGAACTCGTCGGTGGTCAGCCACGGGGCGTCCCGCGAGATGAGCAGCGAGAGGTCCTTGGTCATCTGGCCACCCTCGACGGTGTCGACGATGACCTGCTCCAGGGTGTTGGCGAACTCGGTGACCGCCGGCGTGCCGTCCAGCTTGCCCCGGTGGGCCAGGCCCCGGGTCCAGGCGTAGATCGACGCGATCGGGTTGGTCGACGTCTTCTCACCCTTCTGGTACTGCCGGTAGTGCCGCGTGACGGTGCCGTGGGCGGCCTCGGCCTCGACGGTACGACCGTCCGGGGAGAGTAGGACGGAGGTCATCAGACCCAGCGAGCCGAAGCCCTGCGCGACGGTGTCGGACTGCACGTCACCGTCGTAGTTCTTGCAGGCCCAGACGTAGCCGCCCTCCCACTTGAGCGCGGCGGCGACCATGTCGTCGATGAGCCGGTGCTCGTAGGTGATGCCGGCGGCGTCGAACTCGGCCTTGAACTCGTTCTCGAACACCTCGGCGAAGAGGTCCTTGAACCGACCGTCGTACGCCTTGAGGATGGTGTTCTTGGTGGACAGGTAGACCGGGTAGTTGCGGTCCAGCCCGTACCGGAAAGACGCCCGGGCGAAGTCCCGGATCGACTCGTCGTAGTTGTACATGCCCATGGCGATGCCGCCGCCGGGGAAGTTGGCGACCTCCATCTCCATCGGCGCGCCGCCGTCGGCCGGGGTGTAGGTGATGGTCACCGTGCCCGGGCCGGGGACGACGAAGTCGGTGGCCTTGTACTGGTCACCGTGGGCGTGCCGGCCGATGATGATCGGCTTGGTCCAGCCGGGGACCAGCCGCGGCACGTTGGACATGATGATCGGCTCACGGAAGACGACGCCGCCGAGGATGTTGCGGATGGTGCCGTTGGGCGACCGCCACATCTTCTTCAGGCCGAACTCCTCGACCCGGGCCTCGTCCGGGGTGATGGTCGCGCACTTGACGCCGACGCCGTGCTCCTTGATGGCGTTGGCGGCGTCGATCGTGACCTGGTCGTCGGTCTCGTCGCGGTGCTGGATCGACAGGTCGTAGTAGTGCAGGTCGACGTCGAGGTAGGGCAGGATCAGCTGCTCCCGGATCTGCTTCCAGATGATCCGGGTCATCTCGTCGCCGTCGAGTTCTACGACCGGGTTGTTTACCTTGATCTTCGCCATCGGCCGGCGCTCCTCTCGGGGGACACGTGCTCAAGCAGTACGAGCGTACTGCAATTGGGCCGGCAGCCCCCAGCCGGCCTCTACCGGCCGGCGGAACCGGGCTGCGCGGAACAGGAATGCCCTGGAATCATCGTCCGATGCCACTGAACCGCACCCTCGGGTCTATCACGGTCACCGCGCTCACCGACGGTGAGGGTGCCTTCTTCCAGCCTCGCGCGGAAGCGTTTCCGCAGGCCACAGCGGCACACTGGGCGGAGGCCGACCGGCGCGACCCCGGCTCGGTGACCGCCGACGGGCAGTGGTGGCTGCCATTCCGCAGCTTCGCGATCCGCGCCGGCGACGGGCCTGTCACGCTTGTCGACGCCGGGATCGGCCCAGCCGACGCACCCGCCGCGAGCTGGGCGCCCGTGCCCGGGCGACTGCCCGCCGAGCTGGCCGCAGCGGGCATCGACCCCGCCGATGTCGACACTGTCGTCCTGACCCACCTGCACAGCGACCACATCGGCTGGGCGGTCACCGGCACGCCGGGGCGGCCGTACTTCCCGAACGCGAGCTACCTGCTGCAACGCGCCGAACTCGACGCGGCGGAGACGCTCAACCCGGGGCTCCCGGCCGGCCTCATCGCGCCCCTGCGCGCCGCCGGCCAGCTCCGGGTGGTCGACGGCGAGACCGCCCTCACCCCAGCGGTACGTCTGCTGCCCACCCCGGGCCACACGCCCGGTCACCAGTGCGTGCTTCTGACCTCGGCCGACGAACGGATGCTGCTCACCGGGGACCTGCTGGTGCACGTTCTGCAACTCGTCGACCCCGACCTGGCGTACGCCCACGAGGAAGACCCGGAAGTCGCCCGCACCTCGCGGCTGACCGCCCTGCGGACCCACTCCCCCACCGTCCTGGCCCGAAGGCGACGTCTTCCGCAGCCAGACGACGACCCTCACCCTCGCCGCCTTCAAGAACTCGCTGCGTCAGTTCGGCACGAGGGACGTCCAACG